>CALBKR010000334.1 GCA_937896105.1 uncultured Bacteroidales bacterium | reverse complement strand
CAGCCAACGCCCTGTTCGGTAGTTGGGTGTGCCCTTGAGTCCATCGACAAGTGTTATCTCGCCGTTGAAGGTGTAGTTCTCATGTATCGGCTGCAATAGCGTGATGGGCTTTGCCGTCGCCTTGTTGAAATGTATCTCCTCGGTAAGTATCCTTGTCGCACCGCGTACACCGATACCTCTCGCTTTGAATGTACATGCCTTTGAAACCTCGAGCGGGGTAGAGTAGCGTGCCGATGATGTCGTGGGCTCACTGCCGTCGAGTGTATAATAGATAGGTGTATCATCTATCACGCCGAGTTCAATTCTTATTACGCCACGCTCAGTGTCGGTGCTGAACTTAGGCTCAATGTCGAGTATGTGCTTTGCATAGTTATACTGCTGCAACTCATACAGTTCAAGGAGTGCCAACAAGCGTGTCTTGAAATCGTTGAAATCCTTGTTCTCGGGCTTGCACCACTGTACCTCGCAGAGCGCAGCCATACGTGGCAACTCCATATATTCAACGTGGCTGAATGTCGGGATATACTCAGTCCACAGGTTAGCCTGCACGCCTATGATGTGCTTCTGCTCCTCGGGAGTCAGCGACTCGTGCATAGGCTCAAAGCTGTAAACCTTCTCAACAGGAACATAACCGCCGATAGCCAAAGGCTCGTCATCGGTGTATGTTGTCTGGTAGTAGTCGAAATACATAAAGCCTGTAGGTGACATAATGCAGTCGTGTCCCTGCTTTGCAGCCTCTATGCCACCTTCAATGCCTCTCCAGGAGTGCACTGTGGCATTAGGTGCCAGGCCGCCCTCGAGAATCTCGTCCCAACCGATAATCTGGCGTCCCTTTGCGTTCAGGTGCTTCTCGGCGTGGTTTATTACAAAACTCTGCAAGTACATCTCGGCACTATGCTTCTCGTCACCCTTAATGCCAAGTGCCTCGATTCGTGCCTGGCACTTCGGGCACTGTTCCCATTGTGTCTTTGGGCACTCGTCGCCACCAATATGGATATATTTCGACGGGAACACCTCTACAATCTCGTCCAGCACATCCTCTATGAATTTCAATGTAGCATCGTTGCCTGCGCAGAGTACATTGTCCGATACGCCCCACATCTTCCACACCTCGTACGGGCCGCCTGTGCAACCATACTCGGGGTATGCGGCAAGTGCAGCCTGCATATGTCCGGGGAGGTCAATCTCGGGAATAACTGTTATGTGTCGCTCTGCAGCATACTCGATAATCTCGCGGCACTCATCCTGTGTGTAGAAGAACGGGCCATACTGCACACCGTCATACTTGCCGCTGTTACGTCCTATCACAGTCTCGTCGCGCTGTGCAGCAATTGTTGTCAGCTTCGGGTATTTCTTAATCTCTATGCGCCAGCCCTGGTCATCGGTCAAGTGCCAATGCAAGCGGTTCATATTGTGCATCGCAAGCATATCGATGAAGCGCTTTACGGAGTCCTTGGTGAAGAAATGGCGCGAAACATCGAGGTGTGCGCCGCGGTATTCAAAGCGTGGATAGTCGACAATCGTCACAGCAGGCATTTCAACCTTTTCAGTTGCCTGCACAGGCAGCGACTTGCGCAATGTCTGTATTCCGTAGAACACACCGGCAGCCGACGGCGAAACAATCTCTATACACTCCTTGTCTACAGTAAGGCTGTATCCTTCTTTGTTCTCGTGTGTGTCGTTGATGATAAGGTTTATGGCATTTACCCTGCTCTTTTTGCTCTTTACAATCTTCAGTTCAAGCCCGGTAATCTCCTTTATATACCCGGCAAGCATCTGCGCATTGCGTTTCATTACTTTGTCGCCGTTGTACACAATGGCAGTGGCGCCGTTAAGCTCGAAGCCGGTTCCCTCCTCCAGGTTAATCTCCTGCGGCAGTGGCACAACCCTGTAGTCGGCCGTCTGTGCTGTCGCTGCATACATTCCGCAGCATAGCAGCAGCGTCAAAAAAACTTTTTTCATAGTGGTTTATGGTTATTTGAATTGTTATATCCCGGTTATCTCCCGCCCCGAAAGGCAAGTCATCATCACAAAAATAGGGCAAATTTATTTAATAATGAAACATTTTCGTATCTTCGCAACATTAACTGGGAAGAAACATTATAAAAATCAATTGCTATGAAACGTGACAGACACATTTTTCAACTGATAGAGACGGAATACCGCCGTCAGCTCAAAGGTATAGAACTCATCGCATCGGAGAACTTCGTGAGCAATGAGGTGATGCAGGCAATGGGTTCGGTGCTCACCAACAAATATGCCGAGGGTTATCCCGGCAAGCGCTATTATGGCGGCTGCGAGGTCGTGGATATTGTGGAGGATATTGCGCGTGAGCGTCTCAAGGAACTCTACGATGCCGAGTGGGTGAACGTGCAACCTCATTCCGGTGCTCAGGCCAATGCAGCAGTGTTCCTTGCCGTGCTCAACCCGGGCGACAAGTTTATGGGACTCAATCTTGCCCACGGCGGTCACCTCTCGCACGGCTCGGCTGTCAACACATCCGGTATTATATACACCCCCTGCGAGTATAACCTCAACCCCGAGACCGGCCGTGTCGATTACGACCAGATGGAGGAGGTTGCCTTGCGCGAGAGACCTAAAATGATTATCGGTGGCGGTTCGGCCTACTCACGCGAGTGGGACTACAAACGTATGCGTGAAATAGCCGACAAGATAGGCGCCATACTTATGGTCGATATGGCTCACCCCGCAGGGCTCATTGCAGCCGGCCTGCTCGATAATCCCGTGAAATATGCCCATATCGTTACCTCTACCACCCACAAGACCTTGCGTGGCCCCCGTGGCGGTGTCATAATATTGGGCAAGGACTTCCCCAACCCTTGGGGCAAGGTCACACCGAAAGGTGAGGTCAAGATGATGTCGCAGCTGCTCGATTCAGCAGTCTTCCCCGGTATCCAGGGCGGTCCGCTCGAGCACGTGATAGCAGCCAAGGCCGTAGCTTTCGGCGAGGCGTTGCAGCCCGAGTTCAAGGAGTATCAAGCACAGGTGAAGCTCAATGCCGCAGTTCTGGCACAGGAACTCATAGACCGTGGCTTCGGCATCGTTTCCGGTGGAACCGACAACCACTCGATGCTTGTCGACCTGCGTGGCAAATACCCCGACCTCACAGGCAAGGTTGCCGAGAAGGCTCTTGTAGCAGCCGACATTACAGCAAACAAGAATATGGTGCCGTTCGACACACGCAGTGCATTCCAGACATCAGGTATCCGTCTTGGAACACCGGCCATCACTACACGCGGTGTAAAGGAGGATATGATGCCTTTCATTGCCGAGATGATTGAGACCGTCCTCAATGCCCCCGAGGACGAGAAGGTTATCGCCGCTGTCCGTCGCAAGGTCAACGAGACAATGTCCGAATTCCCCCTGTTCGCATATTAAGAATAATTCTTTACATATTTGCCCCTTCGCTTTGTTAGCGGAGGGGCTTTTCTGTAAACATTATCGCTCATCGCTTGTTCCAATATAAAAAACGAGTGATATGAGTAAAATGAAAATTACAGTCTTTGCCGACCCTGTATGTACCTGGTGCTGGGGTAGTGCGGCAGTTATGAGGGCGTTGCTCTACCGTTATGGTGAGCAGCTGGAACCCGAGTACATTATGGGCGGTATGATAGAAGACATCAAGAGCTTCAATAACCGCCGTTTGGCAATAGGTGGCGACATAGCATTGTCGAACCGCAATATGCACGACCATTGGGTCGAGGCGTCTGCCATACACGGAATGCCTGTGTGCGAGCGCGGTTTCCACCTCTTTTCACACGAGCACCCCTCGACAATACCGCAGAACCTTGCCTATCTTGCTGCCAAGGTCTACGAAGCGCGCTATTCTGCCGATGTCAAGAAGGGTGCCTCGCTGCACTACCTCCGTCACATACAGGAGGCCACGGCAGTCGATGCCGTTGTCACAGGCGATGCCGATACCCTTATCGATATGTCGGCTACAGTGGGTTTCGTGCCCGAAAAGTTCCGCGAAATATACGCAAGCAGTGTTGTAAAGGGGCTGTACGACGAAGGCAAGGCCTTATGTCGCAGCTACGATGTGCAGTCGTTCCCCACCTATCTCCTAACCTATCGTGGCGAAGAGATGATGGTACGTGGCTACTCGACATACGATGTAATGCGCCACGCCGTCAATCAGTTGTCCTATGGTGCTGTAAAGCCCATAGACGACGGGCGTCTCAAGCTGACAGCGGCCAATGTCATACGCTTTATGGACGATTACGGCTCGGCCTATCCGGTTGAGATAGCCACAGCATTCG
>CALBKR010000333.1 GCA_937896105.1 uncultured Bacteroidales bacterium | reverse complement strand
GTATGCAAACAGTTTCTTTATTGCCGAGTGGCGTATCCACGACTGTGTTATCGAGCGGTATGCCGCTTCGTTGGCGGCCAGCTCGCGTACCATCATCGACTCTGTGCGTGCGTGCGAGAGCATATCGATGAAATTCACCACCAATACGTTTATGTCGTTTTTCGACAGGGTGTTGATGTTGTCGATATACTTTTCGGCAGCGGCCGATGTAAGTACCTTTCCGTATGAATAGCTGTCCTTACGTCGGTAACGTGCAATCTGCGTGCCTATCAGCGCCTCCTCGTTCAGGTTCTTGCCCTCTTCCTCCTCCTCGTCGACCCACAGTTGCGGGAACATCTCCTTTATCTGGCTCGGCATAAGACCCGAGAATATGGCGTTACGGGCATACTGTGTTGCGGTGGGCAATATTCCTGTGTACAGTTCCTCATCGATGGTAAAATCACTGCCAATCTCCTGTGCCAGCATACGCCATTGGTCGTATCGGAAATTGTCGATGAGTATGAGGAACACCTTCTCACCCTTGTCGACAAGCGGAAATATGCGTTCGCGGAACAGGTCGTGGCTCATCAGCGGGCGTTCCTCGCGCGGCGAGGACATCCAGTCGAGGTAGCTGTTCTTTATAAAGCGGGAATATATGTTGTTCGCCTCCTCCTTCTGCGACTTGAGCATCTCGTGCATCTGCGTGTCGGCATCCTCGAGCTGCAGTTCCCAGTAGACAATCTTCTTGTATATCTCCTGCCACTCTTCTATGCTGCGTGCATCGTTTATCTGCATCGACAGCTTGCCGAAGTTCTGCTGGTAGGCACTGTTTGCCTTCTCGGCCACAATCTCCTTGTGGTGTATGTTCTTCTTGAGTGTAAGCAGTATCTGGTTGGGGTTTACAGGCTTTATCAGGTAATCGGCAATCTTTGAGCCGATAGCCTGCTCCATAATATCCTCCTCTTCGCTCTTGGTGACCATCACCACCGGGGTCGACGGGTGGAGTTCCTTTATCACCGTCAGCGTCTCCAACCCTGTGAGTCCCGGCATATTCTCATCGAGCAACACAAGATCAAAAGCTTCGTTGCGGCAGGTCTCAATAGCGTCGGGGCCATTGGTGACAGTTACCACCTCGTACCCTTTGCTCTGCAGAAATATGATGTGGGCTCTGAGCAGTTCAATCTCGTCGTCGGCCCATAGTAATCTGTTTGCCATCTTCTTATTCTTCTTCGTTTCCGTTTGTTTCAACCTCACTCTCTTCATCCTCATAAATAGGCTCATCGAGCGTGTAGCCGTCTATCTCCACCTCGGGTATCGCAAGCAGGTTCTCCTCGTAGAACCTTGTGTAATCGCCGAAGGTGTAATACTGCAATAACAAATCGAGGTTGGTTTTTGATATCACAAAGGCATTTATTCCCTCGAGCAGCTTGGCAGTCTCGGCATTGCTGTACAGCCTCTTGCGGTAGAGGAATGCCTCGTCAAAGTTCAGGAACTCTTTCACCTCGAGCAGTGTCACCTCGGTCAATGTCTCGAATGTCATCTCGAAGTTGCGTACCATATACCTCGAGAAATTGTAGCGTGCCATCTCGAACAGCAGGCGCTTCTCGTCGAGCGAACCGTTGGGGAATGCCAGCACAAAGTAATAGGGCTCGTTGCGCTCTGCACTGAACTGCGGAATGCTGTCCTCGCCGGTTCTTATCGTTCCGTCGGCCTTGCGGTCCCAGATGGATGTCGATATTCCGCTGTGAAGCAGACGCCCCTCTTTTATTCCTGTACTTATCCCGGCTGCCATATTGCTTATGCTGTCGCTTGAATAGGTGCTCACAAGCAGTTCGAGTGCCTCGAGTGCCTCGTCCTGTCTTCCGCTGTAAAGCTTCGACATCGCATCTATGAACATAAAGCGTGCGCGGTGGCTGCCTTGCGGGTATTTTGCGGCACTGTATGTATTCTCCTCTATCACAGCATCATACTCCTCTCTTGTAAAGTGCCCGTATGCCTTTACATATACCGAATCCTCCTTGTGCTTGCGTGTTGCTGCATCCTCAAAGAAATCGGGCTCCTGGATGCGCTTTGTCATCGTGCTGTCGGGGTAGTTGGCAATGAGCAGGCTCTTGTAGTGTGCGGCCTTCTCAGGCTCGTCCCAACGCGAGCAGGCGAGGAACAGCTGATAGTATGTATCGGCAAGCCTTTCATAGTCGGGGTAGTTGTCGGCAATGCGTTCAAGATATGATATTGTCAGGTGCTTGTCGTTTACATCGTCCTTGAAACGCACTCCCGCTTCATACAGCGCATCGCGCAGAGCCAGATGTGCCGCCTCTTTCTTCTCGTCGGTATCGGGTATCTGCTGCAGGTAGTATTCGCGTGTCGTCGGGTCTGTGTTCTGCTCCTCTGCAGTCTCATTGATATCAATGCTGTCTGCAGCGAGGTAGTCGCCTTCCATTGCAAGGCTGTCAATTGCGAGGCTATCCATTGCAAGGCTGTCCGTTACCAGTTCGTCGACCATCAGCGACGATATTGTGTTGCTGAACCGCCAATAGTCCTTCAGCTCCCTGTCGCCCCATTTCTGCTTGAAGGTCTTCACACCCTGTGACACCAGTTGCGGGTTGTAGAAGTACCACAGTTGCCTGTTGCTTTGGTTGTCTATCGTCATATCTGCCGATGCTCCGGCCTGGTCGAGTTCGCTGCCGCCTCCGCTTTCGCGCTCCATCTTCTTCTCCTCCTCTTTCCGCAGTTCCTCCTGGCGTTTCGCCTCCTCGATGAGTTCATCGATTATCGGCTCCAGCTCCTCGGGCGTGAGTGTTGCCCAGTAGAGCAGTTCACTCTGCTTCTCTACGACATCGGTATACTGTACCAAGTCCCCCAGTGTCTCGCTGCGGAATTTGACTACATCGTATCCCGGTGTCTCTTCGGTAATCATTGACACCGCCTTTGTGTAGTTGTCGTACGATTTCGAGAATTTCTCCCTCTCCCAATAGAGGTTTGCAAGCGACAGGTGTAACATTCCTGTACCATATCCGCTTGTGGAGCCTTTGGCCACACCGGTCTCATAGGCCTTTATCGCCTCGGTGGTGTCGTTCTGGCTCAAGTGTAGGTTGCCTATTGCATAGTATATCTCGGCTCTGTATTTCTCGTTCTTGTCAGCCTTTGCCATCCGCTTCAGCTTGCGCATCGTCTTCTTGTGGTTCTCGTTTGTGGCAGTCTCGGTCTGTCTTATGCGTGCGTTGAACTCAAGCTCGTATGGAGGGCTCTTGGATATTGTCTTGCCGAAACTCTTGTATGCATCCTGCTTGTTGCCTGCCTCTGCATATAGCTGCCCGAGCAGGTAATATTCGCGTGCCTTGTCGAGCGCAGTCATCCCCTTGCGCTTTAGCCCCTCCTTTATGTAGGGAATTGCCTCCCCGTTCCTATCCTGTTTGAGCAACAGGTTTGCCTTTGCTACGGCAAACTCCTCTTTGAGTGCTTCGGGCACAGTGTCGCGCTGTGTGCGCTGCAACAGTTCCTCGGCTTCGTAGAGCCACTCCAGCTCGGCATAGCATTTTGCCAGTCCTATGCGTGCCTGTGCGACAATGGTTGGGTTATTCTCGTAGAGCTTGGAGATGTATATGTATGTGCTGGCTGCCTCGGTGAACTCGCCCTTCTGGAACTGCGAGTTTGCCATCAGGAACCAGGCACGCCACAGGAAGGGGTTGAACTCCTTCTGCGAGTAGAAGAGCTTTTGCTTCGGCGACAGCTTTTTGCCTGCCGGGCGTTTGGGGCGTCTCTTTATGGAGTGGTTCTTTATAGCCTTCTGCGCCTTTTCAATGGCCTTGTCGTAGTTGTTGCCGCCTGCCTTCTGCGTGTTTTCGTCGCTGACGATGAGCAAGGGTAACTGTTCGAGGTAGTTGTCCTTGTGCCCCGTGTTCTGTGCCTTCATAGCCTGTTTGTAGGCTACATTGCCGTTATAGTAGGTGTTATACCGCCCCGTGAAGGCGTGGTACATACGTGTCGTGGCGTTGTTTTTCCTCTTGCTTGCACAGCCTGCAAGGCCGGCAATGACAAATAAAGCTGTTATGTAGTATATCAGTCTGCGCACTTTATCACTCCCTTATTGTAGCATCATCAGAATTTCATCCTTTATCACCGGCGGCAGCTCAATGCCGCGTGTCTGCAGGCAGTGTACCCAATTGTCGACCTCCTTCTCGTCCATTGTGTAGAGCACCTGGCGGAACTCTTCGATGTCGTTGTCGGTGTACTCCGCGGCATCGGTGCCCTTGAAGCGGTCGAGCTCCTCATCGTCGAAGTAGAGATTGCTGTTGTCGTATCCCTTGGCGCAGTTGGTGTGCTTTCCGCAGCATACCCCGTCCTCGCCGTCGTGGTGGTCGTGCTCCTCTTCGGCAGCAGCCGGCGTGTTGCTGTAGAACCTGCGCAGGAGATACATACCCACTGCAAGGAATACAAAGATGATGGCAAGTATTATTGTGTTCGGCATTTCTGTAACCTGTTTGATGTTAAAGATGTTTTGTCACTAAAGCAAAGACAAAAGGCCTGTGTTTGTGATTATATCACAAAGTTATGGAAATAAATTGAGCTTTCGGTACTATTGCAGGATATTTTTATTTTAAATAACAAATGGTAACCCTGGGCGTTGTGCCGTGTCTTGGAAAAGTGCTGACAAAATGTAAAATTGACAAAAAGTCGCTGTGCGCGGAAATTTTCTGTTTCAAATGAAAAAAATATGCCATTTGTGCTTGCATTTTGAATAATAATTGTATCTTCGCCCGGTCGGACTTTGCAAAATGTGTAAATCCGCAGTCTGGCAAAATGACAGTAATATACATAATATAATAAAATTTAGGAATATGGATAAATTCAGTTACGGCCTTGGAATGGGAATTGGCCAGAATCTTCTCTCAATGGGTGTTAAGAATATGAATGTCGATGATTTTGTAAAGGCGCTGAAAGATGTGCTCACCGGTGCTAAGACCGAAATGTCGCACTCCGAGGCACAGGCTGTTGTCAACAATCATTTCCGTCAGCTTGCCGAGGAGGCATACGCCCAGAACAAGGCGAGCGGTGAGGCTTTCCTTGCAGAAAATGCCAAGAAAGAGGGTGTTACAGTGCTGCCCAGCGGCCTGCAGTACGAGGTTGTTGCTGCCGGTAACGGAAAGAAACCTTCGGCAACCGACCGCGTGCAGTGCCACTACGAGGGTACACTCATCGACGGAACCGTGTTCGACAGTTCAATCAAGCGTGGCGAGCCTGCTGTCTTTGGCGTTAACCAGGTTATCAAGGGCTGGGTAGAGGCTCTGCAGCTTATGCAGGAGGGCGCAAAGTGGCGTCTTTATATCCCTTACGATATGGCATACGGCGAGCACGGTGCAGGCGAGATGATTCCGCCTTATAGCGCTCTCATATTCGATGTCGAGCTAATCAAAGTTCTGTAAAGTACGATGAAAACAGGGAAAAAAGCCATTTGGGTAATAGTCTCGGCGCTGGTTGTGTATCTGGTTGTCGGGTTGTGCTTTATGCCGCGTGACGGCAAGAGTGCGGCTGCCGGTGACAAGAGCAGAGATGCCGTTACGGAACGTAATGCATCGGGTCTTGCCACTGCCGATGATTCTCTCTCCTATGCTGTAAGTATTATGGTTGCGAGTGAAATGCCGCGTGCAATGCAGGAGTTGGGGATAACCGCCGATACAAGAGATGAATTCATTAAGGGGCTTGTCAATGCCTTTCCGGCCGATGCGTCGCCCAAGGCTATGGCGTATGCGCAAGGCGTTGTCATCGGTGCATCGGCTATGGAGATGCTCGATGAGGCCAACTATGCGATACAGCAGAGCGACTCGACAAAAAAGGTCGATAGGCACATCTTTCTCGAGGGTTTGAAGGCTATGGCAGGTGGAGATGCCAAGATGTCCATTGCGCAGGCCAGGGACTATTATTACAGCATAGTCTTCCGTCTTCCCAGCGAGGAGTTCATCAAGAAGAACAGTACACGCGGCGGAGTGGTGACACTCGATGGCGGAGTGCAGGTGAAGGTCGAGCGCGAAGGAACGGGTGAAAAACCATCGCAGAATGACATTGTTGCCTACATCTACAAGGCATCGTACATAAACGGCAACTCCTTTGACAGTTCCCGCGGCGAGGTCGTAAAGGCACGTGTGAATTCTCTTCTCCCAGGCTTGTCTGCTGCATTGACGAGCCTCCCGGTAGGTACCAAGTGCAAGCTCTATCTTCCCTGGCAGCAGGCCTATGGCAGTCAGGGGTCTGACAGAGTGCCACCGTACAGCGCCATCGTGTACGACCTCGAGATTGTGAATATTGTGAAATGAAAAAATACATATAACTGACCTAATAATGAAAAACATTGAATGTAAAGTCGATGCGCTCGACCTTAAAATCCTGAGCATCATCTCAAAGGATGCGCGAATTCCTTTCCGTAACGTAGCCGAACTTTGCGGCGTGTCGCGTGCCGCCATACACTTGCGTGTGCAGCACCTCATAGATATGGGTATCATATCGGGTTCGTGCTACGAAATCGATGTGCGTCGTCTCGGCTACAAGACCTGTACCTACATCGGTATCCGCCTCGAGCGCGGCTCAATGTACAAGGAGGTTGTGGAGCGTCTGCGCGAGATACCCGAGGTGGTAGAGTGTTGCTACACCACAGGCCCATACTCAATTCTTGCAAAGATGTATTCGCACGACAACGAACACTTGATGCAGCTGCTCAACGGCCGTGTGCAGGAGATTCCGGGCGTTGTCAGCACCGAGACAATGATTGTGCTTGCGCATAGCATCAAGCGCAATATGCCAATGGAGTAAACAGAACAGTCTATTCGCAGACAAAGCGGCACCCGTCTCTTTCAATAGTGCGGGTGCTCCTTATTTTTGAACACTATGCCATCAGATAAATTTGACCTTCAGGGTGAGTTTGCCCTTTTGCACAGGAATTATCCATCTTTCGTGGCGCGTCCCGTGATAGGTATCACTGCCAATTTTGCCGACGACAAGGCCACCCTTGCCGAGGCCTATTACAGGTCGGTGCTCGAGGCCGGCGGCGTGCCGTTGCTGATACCGCCATACGCCGACCGCGATGCCCTGCTCTCGACCCTGCCGCACATCGATGCACTGCTTCTCACTGGTGGTGCCGACATCGACCCACGGTATATGGGCGAGGAGCCCGACAACACTCTGCTGCACGGCATAAACCCACGACGCGACGAACAGGAACTGCTGCTCATCCGGCTTGCCGATGCCCGCTCGCTCCCTATACTCGGCATCTGCCGTGGTATACAGACAATAGCGGCAGCTCTCGGCGGTTCGGTGCATCAGGATATATATGCGGCGCTTGGCGACCACCTTCTGAACCACGACCAGGAGCCTGTTGAGCGCGGTGTTGCGACTCACGATGTGGCAATAGCTGCCGACAGCCTTCTCGGGCGCATATTCGGCTGTGAGCATCTTGGCGTGAATACCTTCCACCACCAGGCTGTGAGCCGTGTGCCGCAAGGCTTCAGGGTAGTGGCCGAGGCGCCCGATGGCGTCATCGAGGGAATCGAAGCTGTCGACGGCCGCAGCATAATAGGTGTGCAATGGCATCCCGAGTCCTTCATTATGAACAACGATGACAGGATGATGCCGCTTTTCCGTTGGCTCGTGGATGAGGCTGCACTCTACAGGCGCACAACAGCCTTGCACGGCAGGATACTGACACTCGACTCGCACTGCGACACCCCGATGCTTGCCTCTACCGGCTACCGCCTCGGGCAGCGCAGCGATGTGGCTCTTGTCGACCTTCACAAGATGAGCGAAGGCCTGCTTGATGCCACTACAATGGTAGCTTATATCCCGCAAGGGGCACGCGACGCGCAGTCGCTGTGCAATGCAACCGAGAGGGCATTCTCTCTGCTCCAATGGGTAGCCGACGGCGTGTCCGACAACAGCGCTTATGTCTCGTTGTGCAGCAGCCCGCGCGAGTTGCGTGCACTCAAACGAGAAGGCAAACGTGCCATAATGCTTGGCGTTGAGAACGGCTATGCCATAGGTCTTGACTTGGAAAACATCGCGCGTTTCCGCCATCGGGGCGTGGTGTACATCACACTGTGCCACAATGGCGACAACGATATCTGCGACTCGGCACGCGGCAAAGCCGAGCACGGAGCCTTGAGCCCGTTCGGCAGGGATGTAGTACGTGAGATGAATCGTCTTGGTGTGCTTGTCGACCTCTCACACGCGGCCGAAAGCACCTTTTGGCAAGTGCTCGAGTGTAGCACGCAGCCCGTTGTCTGCTCGCACTCATCGTGCCGTGCACTCTGTGACCATCCACGCAACCTCACCGATGAACAGTTGCGCGCCCTTGCCGCCAAGGGTGGAGTGGTGCAGGTGACAATGTACAGCGGTTTCCTGCGCTCCACAGGCGCAGCTACGCTCGATGATTTTATCGCGCATTTGGAGCATGCGATAGCCGTCGCAGGCATAGACCACGTGGGAATAGGTACCGATTTCGATGGCGACGGAGCGGTGCAGGGATGCTCTTCTGCCTCACAGCTGCGTAATGTAACACGCGCGCTGCTGCGCCGTGGCTACAGCGATGCCGATATTGAAAAAATCTGGGGCGGAAACTGGCTAAGGGTAATGCAGCAGGTGCAAGATGCAGCAGAAAGATAAAATACAACTCCCCTTACAAAAAGCAATAGACCCCAAAATCGCTTTGGGGTCTATTGCTTTTTCTTGCTCAATCAGATTTCTGCATTGTCGAACAATTAGAAGTCTGTTTGTTGGTGTGTTCTAATCATCCGAGGTTATTTAGAATATAATAGTTTGTATTTATCCGTTTGATGCTTGTTCTGTTCCCATGTCTCTTTGTCCCAAACAAAAACTGTTTCTTTTTTGAGGTCTTTGACAATTAACTCATTTGCGTAAATCTTTCCAATTAAAGATTTTGCTTGATTAATCTCTGATTCAGTCAAGTCCTTGCCCCAACGCTCTGTTATATCATTAATAGCTTTGGCGTTAACACTATCAGTTAACTTTTGCTTCTCCATTAAAGCATTTATTTTCTTTTCCTCTTCAGTAGGACATATTGCTTTGAATCTTGCATTCATCTCTGCAATATCATTTGTCATACCCCAAATTTTGAAGAATAAGATTATTTGTAAAATCCCGAAGACAAGCAAGGCAATAGATAATATAATTTCCATAGAATGAGGTTTAATACTGTTTTGAATGGTTCTATTTACTTTGATAATCAATAACCATATTCCTTAAAAGGTCTTTCCTTTGTAGATGGTGTTATTTGCAAGAAATTCAAACCGTCTTCTGTAATTCTATAGTTGCCACGAGATACGGTTTCAAGCAGTCCTATTATTCTTAAACGATGTTTTGCCCAACCTACTATATCTTTTGATTTTAATATTGCTTTCTCTTCGTTTGATAGATTAAAAACTTTTGATATATATACTCTGCATTCCTCTGCTGAATGGATTTCTTTATCACTCAAATATTGCAAAAGAGGTAACATACACTCTTTGGTTTTGGGTATCATATAATTAGCGATTTTGTGTTTATATTGCAAATATACCCTTTATGGCAAAATTTTCTATAGATTATGAAATAAAAATCGAACAACAACCTGCGTTGTTGTTCGATTTTTTGTCAGCGTCGGAATGAGGCGACTCGAACGCCCGACCCCTACGTCCCGAACGTAGTGCGCTA
>CALBKR010000332.1 GCA_937896105.1 uncultured Bacteroidales bacterium | reverse complement strand
GGGTATTGTATATGACATTGTGGTTGAGGTTGTAGAGAAGGTTGATATCACAGCCGCCGGTTACTATCGTTTCAAATGTGTTGGAAGTGGAAAATATCTTACTTCAGAAGTCAATACAACGTCCGGGAACCGCCTTGTTATGGGTGAGGATGATAACATCTTCTATTATGACCAATCCTCTTTGCTATCATATACCGAAGGACTATATGTTGGAGTCTCTAAAACCGAAAGTATATACAATGTCACTCTAGCAGCATCTCCTGTTGTAACAGAAGTGATTTCTTCAGATGGTGCCTATTATATATCTCTAGGTGGTATGGATGAATACGGTAATGGCATAAGATATATTTATGGTAATGCTGACGAAGCTGACAGCGGCACTCAGGATAGCGGTTATCCTAATTTTGCCGGATATAAATGGAGTGTTGAGGAGATAACCGAGTTGCCGGTGAAGATTGGTAAAACAGGATGGGCTACGATATATGCACCAGTCGCTTTAGAGGTACCTGTAGGTGTAACGGCATATTATGTTGAAAAAGAAAATTTTGAGGGGAACTGGATTACCCTTACAGCAATTACGGACAATGTAATACCTGCGTCAATGGGTGTTATATTATATGCGGAAGAAGCTGTTGGGGAAGAGAAAATCTACAATTTTGCAATAACAGAATCATCATCATTGTATATTACAAATCTACTTGAAGGCTCTGTTGCAAGAACATATGTAGATTTAGAGGCATATGTGCTTTCTGAACAGGATGGCCATGTCGGTCTCTATAAGGCAGAAATGAACTTGCTCGATAACAAAGCCTTCCTAAGCAACAGCCACAAGGCATATCTCCCTGTTGCAAAATTAGGGAGTATGTCCACAAGTTCAGGATGGCGCTTTAATATTGAAGGCAATGGCATTACTACCATTGATAAAATACAGGATGACGGATGTAATACTGAAATATATGATTTGGCCGGGCGAAAAATTAATTCGCTGTCACAGAAAGGAATATATATATTAAATGGCAAGAAGGTCTATGTTCATTAATTTTATATTTGAGGTTCGCCCACGCCGAGCTTTTCTTGCCTTTCCTTTCCGGTAAACAGGTAGTCGGTGCCACCGGCTGTGTCGTCAGTTGCCGAGAGCAGTTCACCATAGGGGGGTGTAGTCGAACTCGGCCAGTACATTGCCGCTTGCATCGGTAACTGCCCTGACACTGCCAAGATGGTCGGTGATATTAAAAATATGAATTAAGGTTCTTGTTTTGTTCTAATTTCCGTTGCACCAGCAATATTTTTTTATTAAATTTGCTTCGTGGAAAAATTGATAAGCAACATATCAAAACTCATTGCACAGCACAACTGCGTTATTCTGCCGGGTGTCGGTGCATTCCTTGCTCACAAGGTTCCGGCGTGCTATAATGCTGCCGAAAAGGTGTTTATGCCACCCCATCGTTTCCTTGCATTCAACCCGCAGGTGACTGTGGATGATGCGCTGCTGATATCGGAGTATATGGGCGGCGGCAATGTTTCATACGAGAGGGCCGGTGAACTGCTGGCTGCTGATATCGAGGAGTTCCGCTCTGCACTCTCGTCAAAAGGCGTTGTACGTTTTGGCGGGTTGGGCAGTTTTTCTATGGACATTGACGGCAAGATTGCCTTTGAAGCAAGCGAGAATGGCATTGACGACCCATACAACTATGGATTTGAACCGTTAGCTATTCCACTGTTGAGCGACCTGAAGCAGAAGGATATCGTCATCAAGCGCAGGAGTATCGGCAAATATGTATCTGCAGTAGCTGCAGCCATCATCCTGCTATTCCTTGTTGTTCCACTCGGGAACAGCATATACCAGAGCAATGCAAACATCTCGGTTGCCGGTTTCACGCCGAAAGAGAAGGCCGCTACCCCATCTGTCCCATCGGCAGATATTATCGATGATGCCGAGGAGGCGCAATATACTATAGCACCTGTCGACGAGAATGCCGCTGTTACAGAGACAGCCGATGTCGTTGCAGAAAGCGAATTGCTGACTGAACCGGCACCGGTTGAGACTGCTGTTGAAACAGCAGAGGTTGCCGAGGCGGTTGAAGAGGTTTCTGTCGAGCGCTTCTCGATAATTGTTGCAAGTACTCCCAATCCAAAGAATGCCGAGTTGGCTATAACAGAGTTGTCGAGAAAGATGAAGGCCGAATACTCTGTCGTTGAGGGCGACAGGAGATTCCGCATTGCCATCGAGAGCTATGACAACAATGACGATGCCACAATTGCATTGGAGCGCATTCAGGCCACATTCCCCGATGCCTGGATATACATTCACAAGTAACCGGCTATGAGCAAGATTATCTGTCCAAAGTGCGACCATTCCATTGATTTCGATGCCTCTGGCTACAAGAAAGGGCAGTCATTGGTGTTTGAATGTGAGCACTGCCGCAAGAGTTTCACCATACGTTTAGGAGATAATGACGATGATATTGAGACCGAGGATTTCGGCCATATCGTTGTCATTGAAAACACATTCTGTTACAAGCAGGTTATCCCCTTGCACGAGGGTGACAATATGTTCGGCCGTTACAACAAGGGGACTTTAATATCCAATCCCATTGAAACGAATGACCCGAGTATGGACCGGCGTCATTGCATTATAAATGTGAAGCGTGGCTATTCGGGTGAACTGACATATACTATACGCGACAACCAGAGCGTCACAGGAACTTTTGTAATGAACCGCATACTGGGTAACCGCGAGCGCCTGCTAATAGAAGACGGAGCGATAATAACTCTTGGTGCCACTACCCTGATATTGCATACACCTGAAGGGGAAGAGTAAAAAGCTAAAACGAAAACGACAAGAGGGTGTCCAATTTGCTTTTGGGACACCCTCTTGTCTTATGGGATTGAATAAACAGAGCTGTTTTTTGTCAGCCTCCTTATTTTGAATCAATACACGAAAGTAAAGAAAGATATCACAGGTATTGCTGCGAATGTTGAGAACATTGTAATCAGCAGGAGATAGACATCCGATACCAGATATCCTGTTTTTGTATATTGGGTAGATATCCAATCGCGCTGTGTGTTCCGTTTCTGCCGTTTCATAATGTAGCTGTATAGCTTATACATTCCCCACCCGACTGTTACACCTATGAATGTTCCGGCAAGTATGTCGCCCGGGTAATGCACACCTAAATATATTCTTGTAAAGGCATTCATCGAAGCCCAGACAATAAGCGATATTGTAAGAGCCTTGTTCCTGATGAGCAATATGATGAATGTCGCAATACCGAATGAATTGGCTGCGTGGCTCGATGTGAAACCATAGTCCTTGCCCCGTATACCGTCTACAACATCCACAAGGTACATAAGTTCGGGGTCACGTGTAGGGCGCCACCGTTCAAAGAATGGTTTGCATACGCCCGATGAGATGAAATCCGTCAATCCGAACACAGCCGCAATAAACAATAGGAGAAGAAAGAAATCCTTGATATTGTTGTTCTTGACAAGTACATATATAAGCATAACGACAAGCGGAGCCCATATCAGCATTGTCGTGTACACTTTCATACACCCGTCCCAAAAAATAGAGTCACTCCCGTTAAGTGAGAGCAGGAGATATTTGTCTATGTCTGTTATTGTGTTTATGTCCATTTATTCCCCACTGTTTTTCGGGTGTTCTATATCTTTTCAAGTGATTTTGCTTTCACCCAACCGATGACCCTGTTCCCATTGTCCGCTTCAATCTTAATCCAATCTTGAAGTGAACCATCAAGAACCTTTACCTTAAGGCCTTCGTGAATCTTGGTCAACTCCGTACCGGAACTGTCGGGAGAACTCTTCACCACAACCATCTCATCCATTATCACCGCCTCGGCCTTGTCTTTAGTGGCTTTACCAAGACTATAAGCCGATACGTTTGCAATTATAGTGAATAAAAGGCAAACTATTGCAACGGATAAGGATATTTTACGGAAATCGGCCTTAAAAAGGTAGAAAAACAGTGCTACAAGCATTACGACGAATGTAAAAATGCCAATCACAGCCCATACATTCTGTGAAAACATCCCAAAGAAGGCATTCCCCCACTTTTTATAGAAAGGCACATCATCGGTGGGTATCTTGTCCTTTATCTTGCTTTGTACAAATTCGAGGTTTGCTTTTGAATCTTCATCATCGGCATCAATACGAAGTGCACGCTCATAGTTCAGGATGGCCTTGCCGAGCTGCTTATCGCGGTAGTAGGCATTGCCCAGGTTATAGTACAATGGCAGTGTTCCACCATTTTCGGCAATAAGAGTCTCATACATCTCAATAGCGTCGGCATATCGAGCCTCGGCATAAGCCTTGTCGGCAAGTTCCTTCGTCACTGCATCCTGTGAAAACGCAGCAACCGGCATTGCAATGAGCAGGAATATATATATAATCTTTTTCATACAGCTAAATTATCTTTTTATGGAGTTCTCGAGTTTACTTATGGCAGAGAGTGTCATCCTGTACACCTCGTCCATCTTTGCGCCAGTGTCGCCCGGTGCATAACGGGCAAATTCACCCTCATCAAGCACCCTCGTCAACCCGGCAATAACAGCATCATCACAGCCTCTCTTCATCAGTTCACTTGCCATATTCTCCTTTGAGAGTTGCGAGAGCGGAATGTTGAGTTTGTCACTCATATAGCCCCACACAGCCTTCAATATCTCGTCATAGAATTCGTTGACGCGACCGCCCTGCATCAGCGCCTTAGCATTCTTCAATCTGCGCACGGCAACAGAGTTGGCCTTCTTGGTCTTCATCAGCGATACATTGGCATTCTCCTTTATGCGCCTGCGATACACGAATACCACAATGGCAAATGCTGAAATTGATATAACATATAATAGGCAATATATTGTAGTGCCGAAGAAATCTCCCTTTTCAGCACTACCCCGACCACCCAATTTAATATGGCGTATGTCGTTTGCCAAAATCTTGCCATCCTCTTTTGCTATATATATGTTCCCGGCTTGCGATGCCTGTGATGCGCCCTTCTCAACCTCTATGGTATAAGCTGTGCTCTCGACGGTCTTGTAATTGCCGGTTGCCGTGTCGAAATAGACAAACCTTGCCGGGGGAATAACAAAACTACCGGCTGTGCGTGGTGTAATGACATACTCATAGGTCTTCTCTCCCTTGAAACCATTGCCGGCCAGCCTATAGTCGTTCTTTATTATCGGGTCATAGACATCGAATTCGCTCGGGAAATCAACTACAGGGTCACCCATCAGTTTCATATTGCCATAACCTTTTACCGTAACCTTGAGCGAGAACTCCTCGTTAGATTTCAGTTTTGCTGTGCTTACCGTGCTGCTTACATTGAAGTTTCCGACGCCGCCCGAAAAACCATCCGGTTTGCCTTTGGGCAGTTCCTGAACATCAATGACAACTTTATTGGAACGCAAATTCTTCTTAACCTCCATATAGGAGTAGCCGCCATTGAACATCATCTCAAAGGGGTCCATAGAGTTGCGTGTCTGCACTGCGACAACAGCCTCGTAGTCCATTGAGGGTATCTCCAATTTACCTGTCTGCTGGGGGAAAAGAACATATTGACGCCAGACAAGGGTGTTGTAATTGCGCCCTTTATAATGCTCGAGCTCGAACTGGCGGTTCTGTGGAAGTTCAACCTCCTGAATGTTGAAACCCTGAAGCTCGGGTGTAGGGTTGTCGAGGTTTACAAGGTTTACAGCAGTATACACCTTGTATGTCAACAACAGCGCCTCACGGTCATAGACCTTTGTCTTGTTGACCGATGCTACGATAAAGAGGTCGTCCTTTGATATTTCGGTCGACTGTCTGTTGCCCTGTTGACGCACCGAAGCGTTGCCGCTCCCGCCTTGCTGTGATGCCGATGATGCCTTGTCCTCGGGCAACACCTTTACGGTGATGGCGTTTGATGTAATCTTCTTACCTTCTACCATAACTGAGGCGCCTGGAATTGTCATATCACCCTCCTTGTCGGCAACAACTACATAAGTGAATGTTATTGTCTGCTTCGATGTGACACGGCCATTGATGGGCTGCATACTCGTGAATGTCGAGCTGCTGGGTCCCATAAGAATTCTCAAGCCTTCGACATCGGGCAGTGTCGGTTGGCTGTCGGTTTTTGTGTTCGCCTCGTAGGATATGTTGAAGCGATTGCCAATCACAACCGATTTGGGTGCGGAGCCGATGAACGACACCTCATCGGCAAATACTGCACCTATTGTATTCAAAAACAGTAGTGTTGATAATAATATCCTCTTCATTTATATGTTGTATTTGCAATTTTCAGATTATATATATGGCTTTTACCAGTTCTTTTCAATGTAACCGCCATTTACTTTTACCTTCTCGGCCTCTTCCATCTTTTCCCGTATCTCCTTTTCGTCCTGCATCAAGGCTTTGAGCATCTGTTCTATCTTCTCCTTTTCTTCTTGTTCTTGTTGCTGCTGTTGAGAGTTCTCCTGCTCCTCCTCTTTATCCTTCTCTTCTTTCTCCTGTTGATTTTGCTGCTGTTCCTGCTGCTCCTGTTCTTTTTTCTCCTGCTCTTCCTTTTGTTGTTCCTGCTGTTTTTTCTCCTCTTCCTGTTCCTTCTTATCCTGATTTTCCTGTTGCTGGTTCTGCTGTTGGTTCTGCTGGTTATTCTTCATCTGGTACAGAATCACAGCAAGGTTGTATCGTGCATCCTCATCGGCAGGATTTTTCCTCAAGGCCTCTTTATAAGCCTCGGCAGCTATCTCAAGACTGTCGCGCATATGGTTTGTTACGCCTATATTGTGGAATATCGATGAATAGCGTGCGGTGTCTGCAAGGCCATCACTCGCAATTATCAAGCGTCCCATAGCCTCTACCAAGGCCGAGTCCGTTCCTGCATCGAGCTGATAACCTTCCTCGACAAAAGCCTTATTCAGCTGTTCATAGTTCATCTTCAAGGAGTTTGTGGCTATATTGTAATTCACAAGACTTCTCTGCTTGTCAAAGGTCAACCCTTTCATATATGGCTCCACCGCCTCCTCGAACAGGCTGTCATTATGCAGTCTGTTGGCCTCAATCAGATATTCATTCTGACTTCTGGTTGTGGGGGTTCCATCCTTGACAAGTGAATAGGCCACATACAATGTTGCTGCTACAACAATCACCAGGGCTGTTATTAATGTATATTTTCTTACAACAGGGCTCATAATCGGTCAGTTGATTATTTCTTTGTATTCTTTTTCTTGCGGTTATCAATGTCGAGTACTGTCACTATAATTATGTCAATAAACAGTAACAGAAATGCTATCATTGCCGGATATATGAACAGTTCCTCGTAACCGCTGTATATATCGGTCTTTATTTCATCCTTGTTCATCCGGTCAAGCTGTTCCGACAATATCTTTTGCGCATCGTTGGTGTTGTCGACATTCAGGTACATACCATTGCCGGCCTTGGCAATATTCATTGCCATCTCCTCGTTAAGTTTCGTAACGACGACCTGTCCCTCACGGTCACGCAGGAAATCACCATTCTCAAGAGGTATACGCCCGCCCTTGGGTGTTCCTATTCCAAGTATAAACACCTTTTTCCCGCTCTCCGACGCCTTAGCTGCCGCTTCTTCTGCACCCACCTCGTGATTCTCGCCATCCGTTATCACTACTATGGCCTTGCCAACCTTTTCGTTTGGAGTAAAGCACCTCGATGCTGTATTTATAGCCTCAGCAATATTTGTTCCCTGTGTCGATATCAGGTTGGGAGTTATGCTCTCAAGGAACATCTCCGTCGATATGAAATCATCGGTTATGGGCAACTGGACATAGGCATCACCTGCAAACACCACAAGCGCAATCTTGTTGCCTTTGAGTTGCTCGGTCAAGCGCTTTATAACTCTTTTAGCCTTCTGCAGGCGGTTGGGTGTGATATCATCGGCCAACATAGAGTTCGAGATATCCAATGCTACCACAAGTTCAACACCACGGGTTGTGACAGTTGTCTTGCCTTTACCATAGCGTGGGCGCGACAAGGCTATGACAATAAATACCATAGCGAGCATATCCAAAAGACAACACTGGAGCGAGTTGCCGAATATTTCGGCATCAAGTCCTTAAGCAGTTCCGGGTCGCCGTAACGCCTTAAGTTACGTTTTCTCCTGTGGCAGGCATACCTGTAGAGTACGATAGCCAACGGCACAAGCAGGAGCAGATATAGATATTCTGGAGTTGCAAATTTCATCTCTATAATACTTTATTAAGGTATCTTCTTCAATATTGTATTGCGCAATAATATCTCGAGCAACAGTGCCGCAAGAGCAATAACGGCAAAAACCATAAATTTCTCTTCCTGGTCGCCGAAATGCTTTATCTGCAATTTCGTGCGTTCCAGCTGGTCAATCTCTTTATATATGTTCTGCAAGCTCTCCTTGCTTGACGAACGGAAATATTCGCCACCGGTGACCGATGCTATTGTGCGCAGAGTCTTCTCGTCGAAATCGGAATTGTTTGCCAATCCATAAGGAGTCTGCACAACCTCATTGTCGGTTCTAAAGCCTATGGTGTATATCCTTATCCCATACTCTTTGGCATAACCTGCGGCATCCTCCGGGGTTATCTCGCCGCTGTTGTTCGAGCCGTCGGTGAGCAGAATTATAACTTTTGACTTTGCCTTGCTGTCCTTCAGACGCGACACGGCATTGGCAATACCCAAGCCGATGGCTGTTCCATCCTTCAATGTCTCGTTCAAGACATATTCGTATCCCGACTTGTCAATAAGACTCAGCACGCTTCTATAGTCAATGGTAAGAGGACACTGTGTGAAACTCTCCCCGGCGAACAGCGTCAAGCCGATATTGTCGCTCTTGCGTCCCGAGACGAACTGCGATGCGACCTCCTTGGCAACATCCATACGGTTTGGCTGTATATCAACGGCCGACATACTTGTCGAGACGTCCATCGCCAGCATTATATCGATACCCTCGACACTCTCCTCGCTCCATTTGTTTGTCGACACCGGGCGCATAAGCACAAGAATAAGCATCAGCAATGATATTACTCTCAGCACGAACGGCGCGTGGACAAGGTAGTTCTTGTAGCTCTTGATTGCACCCTTGAACGGAGATGTTGTAGACACCTTCATTGACGGCGACAACTTCATCCCTTTCAATATATACCACACAATGTAGGCAATGAGCGGTATCAGCAACAGAAGGTATATAAATTTAGTAAAATGCATAATCCCCAATTTTTATCCCAATAAATAATCAAGGTCGGTTATGAGCAGTGCTGCAATGGCAACCACCGCGCACGCGACAGCTACAATAGCAGCTATGAGCCAACGTTTCTGTGTCAATGAACGCTCATTTACAATCTTTTTCTCAACCGGTTTCAGGTTCTCCTCTTCTACGTTCTTTGTTGCATTGACAAAATCAATGGCATTGAGCAGGTTACGGTCGTTCTCATTAACCGAAGGCTGCATCTTTGCAAATTTCACGAGATCGGCGACCTCAAGAATCTCCTTCACCTCTCTGATAGCCTCCTTATCATTGAATTTCAGCAGGTTCTCAATGATTTCGGGCGTCGTCATATCGGCAGCATTGAACTTGTACCTGTTATACATATACTCACGGAGAGTATCGGTGAGCCTTGTATAGTAGTCCTTCGCACTCTCTACGCTATGCAGTGCCTTGTCCTCCTTAATCTCATCGATTTTCT
>CALBKR010000331.1 GCA_937896105.1 uncultured Bacteroidales bacterium | reverse complement strand
GAGGCTTTATTAAAAAAAACAGGCGGCAAGGCTTCGGCTTTGCCGTTTTTTTATTGCAAAAAGAAAAGCCGTGACTTTCGTCACAGCATAATCGCGGAAGGGTTTGGGAAACGAAGCGTTTCCCGAATGGAATCCGCAGGCGGAAACCGCGTTTTTCGCCGAGGAAAACAGGGCGTTTGTGGCACTGTCTAAGGCTTTCATAACCAGTGGTGTGAATGCTCCGAAGGTGCTTGCTGTCTCTGATGACGGGTTGTGCTATCTGCAGGAGGATTTGGGCAACGAAACACTCTATTCAGCGCTTCAAGATGCCCGCTCGAAAGGTGTTTTCAGCGCGGCAGATGTAAAGCTCCTATGTAATGTGGTTTCGCTATTGCCGCGTATACAGTTCGGTGTGGCACAACATTTCGATTTCTCCCTCTGCTATCCAGTGAGTGATTTCAATGAGCGCGTGATAATGTGGGATTTGAACTATTTCAAATACTGTTTTCTTAAAGGGGCGGGTGTAGAGTTCAACGAAAGCCGTCTCGAGGATGAATTTGAAAAGCTGGCTTCCAGTTTGCTCAGTGACAATGATAATGTCTTCCTTTATCGCGATTTTCAGTCGCGCAACGTGATGCTGAAGGATGGCGCTCCCTATTTTATAGATTTCCAAGGTGGCCGCAGGGGGCCTGTATATTATGATATAGCTTCGTTTGTGGGGCAGGCACGTGCCAAGTATCCCGAGGCGGTTGTCGGCGCAATGGTCGATGCGTATATCAATGCTCTTGGCAAGTATAAGAGTGTCGATAGGGTACATTTTGTGCAACAGCTTCGTCTATTCCGCATTTTCCGCCTCTTGCAGAATCTTGGTGCTTATGGCTATCGTGGGCTTTTTGAACGCAAAAAGGCGTTTGTGGAGTCTATCCCTGCTGCGCTTGAGCAACTCGGCGCGTTGTTGTCTGCCGGTGACGGGGATTTTCCATATATTCGGTCGCTTGTCCGTGAGATTGCCTTCTTGCCGATGTTTACGCCATATAAGTTTAAAGAACTGGTGGTTGATGTTGTGAGCTTTTCTTACAAGCGTGGCATACCGGATGACATTTCGGGAAATGGCGGCGGCTTTGTGTTCGACTGCCGTGCGATACACAATCCCGGCCGTTACGAACCGTATAAGAAGCTGACAGGCAGGGATGAACCTGTAATAAAATTTCTTGAAGCCGAGAGTGACATCGCGCAATTCCTTGAGAATGCCTATGCCTTGGTCGACAATATGGTGAATACATATCTGCAACGTGGTTTCACTCATATACAGGTGTGCTGTGGTTGCACCGGCGGCCAGCACCGATCTGTATATTCGGCAGAGCATATCGCCCACCACGTCGCCGAAAAATTCAATGTCAAGGTTGTGGTTACGCATAAGATGCTCAACTGCAGATATGTGATAGAACCTAAATAGGGTGGGAACTCCTTCTTCAGCTTGTTTTTTTGCGGTGTTTTTGCACCTTTGGCGCTTTCTTTCACTTTGTGGCTGTTGCTTTTGTATTTACGGATTTTTTTAGGTAACTTTGCAAAATTGTTAGAAAATGATTTGAAAGTTACAATGAAAAAGAAATTTCCTGTATACAATCAGCTCAATCTGCCTCAGATAAACAAGGAGGTTCTTGATGAGTGGGAGAAGAATGACCTGTTCTCAAAAAGTATGACCGAACGTGAAGGTGCTCCTTCGTTCGTCTTCTTTGAGGGGCCTCCGTCGGCAAACGGTATGCCCGGCATTCATCACGTTATGGCGCGTAGCATAAAAGATACTTTCTGCCGTTTCAAGACAATGAAGGGTTTCCTGGTGAAGCGTAAG
>CALBKR010000330.1 GCA_937896105.1 uncultured Bacteroidales bacterium | reverse complement strand
CGTGCAATCTCGGGGAAATCGTTCTTTATGTCGGCGCGCATCTGGTCACAGATTACCGAAAGTCCTATCGAACGCTCGGTCGATGGAACAAACGAAATGTTGAACTTTATAATGTGTGAGCCGTTGTCGCTCATAGAGGCAAAAGCGTTGTCCTCATCGGCCTGTCCGATGGTAAAGTTACAGGTCTTTATATCCTTGCCGTAACGCTCTTTCCACAGCCTTGTCAACTGGAGGCCAATCTCCTCGGCTCTCTCCACGCGTGTGTCGATAGGCAATTCCAATGTCGCTGTCGCGCGTCCGCTATCCTGTGAGGGGAAGAACTCGCTCTTCAGGCTCGGGAATGTCATCAAGCTTGCGAAGAAGATGGCAAAACAGCAGATAAGCACCAGCCAGCGGTGGCGTACAGCCCAGTTGATACGTTTTGCATACCAGTTGTCGAGCTTGTCGAGGGCGCGGCCTATCGGAGTGTAGAATATCTTGAAGAATCTGCTCTGCTTTTTCTGCAGTTTGAGCATACGTGAACACATCATAGGGATAAGTGTCAATGCCGCAGTTGTGGACACAACCATAATCACGCACATCATCCAGCCGAGCTGCTTGAACAGCACACCGGCCATACCGGTAATCATTGTCAGCGGGAAGAACACGGCAAGCATTGTCAGTGTAGATGCAATAACCGATACCGCCACCTCGTTGGTTCCGTGAACAGCAGCACTCTTGGGGTTCGAGCCACGCTCGATGTGTGTGGTAATGTTCTCGAGCACCACGATGGCATCGTCCACCACGTTACCGATAGCGATACTCAAACAGGAGAGTGAGATCACGTTCAGCGAACCGTCGCTGATAAGCAGGTAGATAAATGATGCGATGAGTGAGAATGGAATGGTGATGCCGATAATCACAGTCGCTCTCCATCGTCCCAGGAAGATGAACACCACGAGCATCACGAACAGCAATGCGTATGCGATAGTCTCGCCAAGTGTGCTGATAGTCATCTTGATGTTGTCCGATGTATCCATAATGACACCTATCTCAACATCTGACGGCAAGCGTTTCTGCAGTTCGGGGAGCTTCTCGTATATTGCCTCGATAATCTCAACCGAGTTACCGCCGGTCTGCTTCTGTATGACGATGGTTGCACCCTGCTGGCCATCGGTAAATGTCTTCTGCGCACGCTCTTCTGTGCTGTCGACAACTCGTGCAACATCCTTCAGGTAGACATTTGCTCCATTGTATGAGCCGATAACAAGGTTCAGCATCTCCTTCGGTGAGTTGAACTCTCCCTCCACGCGCAGTGCGTATGTGTTGTTGCCGATGTCGAAGTTACCGCCGGGGATATTCCTGTTCTCGGCGCCGATGATAGCGCTCACGCTCTCAATGGTGACATTATATGCCTCCATCTTCTCGGGGTTCATATAAACGTTGATTTCGCGCTTGGGAGCACCGGCGATAGAGACGGTACCCACACCGTCGATACGTGCCAACGGGTTGGCAATGTTGTCGTCGAGTATCTTGTAGAGGGCAGGCATACTCTCCTTGGCCTTTACCGACAACATCATAATAGGCATCATATCGGCCGAGAACTTGAAGATGATAGGGTTGCCTACCTCATCCGGCAAAGCCGATGTAACCATATTCAGTTTGTCGCGTACATCATTCGTGAGGTCGTCTATGTCATATCCATACTCGAACTCGAGTGTGATTATCGATATGTTCTCGCGTGAGTTTGATGTTATATGCTTGAGGTGCTCTACCGAGTTCAGTGTGTTCTCAAGCGGACGCGATACGTTGTTCTCGATATCTGATGAACTTGCACCCGGGTAGCTTGTTATTACCATAAGGGTGTTTGTCTCGATATCCGGCATAAGGTCTATCGGCAGCTTCGAGAAAGAGAAGATACCGAATATTACGACCGCAATGAAGCATAGAGCGGTCATAATAGGCCTTTTTACAGCACTTTCATATACACTCATATTGTTATGTTTTAATCTGTTCCTTACTTAACTACTTCTACCTCCATTCCGTTGGAAAGAGCCTCTTTGCCGGCTACTACCACCTGTGCCCCCGGCTCTATACCAGAGAGAAGCTCATAGCGGTCGCCAAGGCGTGCACCAAGCTCAACCTTGTTGTTCTTTACCTTGCCGTTCTCGTATGTGAACACATAGTAGTCGCCGCTGCCTGCCTGCTTCATTACAGCCATATCGGGCACAACAACGTGGTCTTTTGAACCGAAGTTCACAAGAGCCTTTCCGTACATTCCCGGGCGAACCTTCTTGTCGGCATTTGCCATTGTTATCTCAACAGGGAATGTGTGTGTTGCAGGGTTGATTGTAGGATATACGATGCTGATATCGCCATTGAACTCCTCGTTGCCGTATGCCTCGAATGTGAGGACAACATCAAGTCCCTTTGTTGTCTTTGCATAGTATCCCTCGCTCACGTTTATCTTCATCTTTACAGGTGAAATCTGCTCAACGACAAGTATCGGCAGGCCGCCGAACATATCGCCGTCGTCGTAATTGCGTGCCGATATCACACCGTCGATGGGGCTTGTGAGCACAGTATTTTCGTCACGGCCGTCGAGCGTCTTCTTGGTAACCTCGAGCTGTGTCTTTGCGTTCTCATAGTCGGCCTTTGATATACCACCTACGTTGTATAGCTCCTCGATGCGATTGAAATCCTTTTTCTGGAACTCATACTGGAGCTTCAACTTGTCAAGGTCCTTTGCGTCGAGCTGAACAAGCTTCTGTCCTTTCTTTACATATTCGCCGACCTCTACGAAAATCTTCTCGATTCGGAGCGGTGCGTTGGGTGTAATGCTGTTCTTTACATCAGCCTCAACGGTCGTGGTGTACTCCTCGAACTGGGGTACAGCCTCGGTTGTAACTGTCGCAATCCTTACTCTTGGCTTTTCATTGGTTGTTACAGTGGCTGCGGTCTCTTTCTTGCCACAGGCACACAGCAGCATAACGGCTGCCATAGCAATGAATTTCAAATTCTTTTTCATAGGTCTATATCTTTTTATTTATTCTACTCCAAGTACTTTGTTCAAATCCGATTTTGCAACAAGATATTCATATATCGTGTTGTTGTATGAGAGTCTGGTGTTTGTGAGCGACACCTGAGAGTTTGTCAACTCCAGAATTGTGCCCCTACCGATGTCATATCTCTTCTGGCTTATCTCCAATCCCTTCTCGGCAAGTTCCACAGCTGCCTTGTTGCTCTGCAGCAGCTCTGCGCTTGCAGTCATATTGTCGATGTAGCTCTGCGCCTGCATACCAAGCATACGTTCGGTGTTTATCCTTGTCTCGGCAAGCTGGTACTGCTGTATCTTGTTGCTCTTGAGGCTTGTGAAATTGCCTGCCTTGAAGATGGGGATGCTGAGCGACAATGTAATGGTCGCGGCATCGCTCCAGTTATATTTTCCCACATTCCAGTTCTGGTTCGAGATAGACTGGTACTGGTAGTTGCCGACAAGTGCCAATGTAGGCTCGAATGATGTCTGCAACATCTTGCGCTGCTTGTGCAGGAGCTCACCTTGAAGGTCAATCTGCTTCAGTGACGAGTTGTTGCTCAAGTCTATATCTGTTGTCATAGTCTGTGCCATCTCTCCCTCATAGTTCTTGAGGTTGTCTTCTATTACAAATTTTACATCGGCCGTAACACCCATCAGCACCTTCAACTGCAACTGTGCCAGCTCCACGCCATTCTTGCCGCTAACTACCGATGGCCAAGCATTGTTTTTCTGCACCTCGGCGCTTATCTTGTCATATTCGCTGGCTCTGCCCTGCTCGAACATCGCGTTCACAAGGTTGAAGTTTGCCTCTGCAAGCTTGTAGTTCTCCAGCAGCACCCCGTATGAGTCCTGTGCGAGCATCAGCTGGTAATATGCCTTTGTCACCTGGTTCACAAGGTCAATCTTTGAACCGCGGCTCTTCTCTACAGCCAACTGCAGGTCGCTCTGTGTCAGGCTCATAGCCTTGTATACGCCCGGGGCATAGAGCGGTATGGCTACCTGCAGGGCTGCGTTCCAGGTGTTTGAGTCGTCCTTACCCATCTTAATCTCCATAGTCTGTCCACCCATATCCATCTTCATCGATGCAACCTTGGCGTTATAGACTATGGCACCGTCGAGTGTTACCGATGGCAACAGGTTCTGCCAGGCCTCGCTCTTTGATACCTCCTTAAGTTCAATCTCCTTTTCGGCAACCCTCATCGTAGGGTTGTCGCTCAACGCAAGCTCGATAGCCTTCTCGAGCGTAATCTGCATTGTAGGAGCATTCTCCTGTGCGTTTGCTGTGAGCGTGAACGCAGTCAGCAACGCTGCAACTGTCATAAAACGCATTCTCATTTTCATAACTATTGTATTATTGTTTCGTTCCTTTTCAAATATTCCTCGATAATCTCCTGCCCTTTGGGTGTGGATATTCCGCGCAAGTAGAATAGTATCAGTTTTCGTCCAAGTTCCTCGGGCGTGAACTTTATCAGTTCGGTGTGTCCGGTTTGCATCTTCACCTCGAGAATTGTCATAAGGTCGCGTTTGAGAATGAATACAAGAATTTCAAAGTCGGCATCCTGGCGGAACAGTCCTTGTTTGCGCCCAAGTTCCATCCAGGCGACGAATTTTTTCACATTCTTGTCTTCCTCGTTCTTCTTGTGCTTGCAAATCTCAGGGTATTTGTTCAGCTCGGCGAAGAATTTGTTGTTAACCATATTCAACAACTCGAAATGCAGGTTGTAAAGCTTAAGAATTATCTCAAGAATGTGAGAAGAGTTTCTTACAATCTCTATTCCCCTTTCGTGCATCATCACGTTCTGGTACACCAACACCTCTCGCAGCAACTGCTCCTTGTCGTTGAACAACTCGTATATCGTGCGTTTCGATATCGACAATTCGGCTGCAATGTCATCCATCTTCACATCCTTTATCCCCCTCTCGATGAACATCCTGTGTGCAACTTGTATAATGGAATTCTGTATCTCCTTTTTCGTGTTGTTTTCCTTCACTTTGTTTCCATATTATTTCACGGTGCAAAGTTATGCAGAAAACTTTTCCGCTCCAAAAAGTTTTCTATATAAATTACGGAAATTTTTCAATATTAAACCTTTTTATGATTTGTTTAAATTTGGGGCTGTGAAAATGGAAAAAATAGCTGTCAAACAGTGTAATACGATGTTTGTATATGTTCACTTCCCGTGCTTTGCAAGCAAAGCACGGGAAGTGATAAGAGGGGGTATTAATGGCGTGAATTTAAATCTTAGGGTTTGTTCATGTCGTAAAGGTTAACATACTCCTTTGGGGAGCTAAAGCTCCCGCCGTCGCAAGCAGTGCTACTATATCGCACTGCCGTGCGACCTATTGCTGCTCGGCTTGTCGATAACTTTTTGAAGAATTTACTCTTCGAGTAGTTTCTTTTTGTTTTCATTGACAAACCTCGCTTATCGCAACCCGCCCGTTCCGTGCGACCTGTTGCTGCTCGGCTTGTCGACGATTTCCTGAAGAAATTACTCTTCAAGTAGTTTCTTTTTGTTTTCATTGACAAACCTCGCTTATCGCAACCCGCCCGTTCCGTGCGACCTGTTGCTGCTCGGCTTGTCGATAACTTTTTTGAAGAATTTACTCTTCGAGTAGTTTCTTCAAAAAGTCATTCATCTCTTCGTCGAAACCTTCGAGCAGGTCTTGGCTCAGGATGAGTGTGTCGTCGTCTATAATGAGCAGGTCTACAATCGACTGGTTGTCCTCGTCGGTGAGTACAAACGAGTAGGGCTTTGCGATGTTGAGGCTCTCGAACATACCTTGCTGCTGCATCTTTGTCAGCTCGCTTTGCAGCTCCCTTTCATATACAGCCTCATCGTGCTCGCCCTCCCATTCTTTAATATGTACGCGCGCGAGGGTCTTGTCATCATCGTCAAGGATGGTGAGGTCGCCGTTCTCTCCGTTTACCTTGATGTGGAAATCGGTAACTGTGCTCTCTTCTGCAGTGATGTAGTTGCCGGCCATCTTTCTGATGGCGTTCTGCAGTGTCTCTTGTGTTTCTCTGCTCAGTGACATATTGCTCGTTCTTTAGATGTTCTTGCCGTGGCAATTCTTGAATTTCTTGCCGCTACCGCAAGGGCAGGGGTCGTTGCGGCCTACAGTCTTCTCCACGCGCAGTGGTTCGCGCTTTACGTTCTCGCGTGTGTCGCGCTGTGCGGCAGCCTGCTGGTTGGGGTCGTTGAGGTCGGCTTTTGACTCGCTGTATCTCTGCTGTGGCCTGTTACGGCTTGGGTCTGGGGCAACCTTTACGTTGGTTTGTTCCTTCTCCTGTACAGGTATCTGGCCTCGCATCAGGATAGATGCTGTCTGGTCGTTTATCTTGCTCACCATCTTGTCGAACAGTGTAACCGACTCGAGCTTGAATATAAGCAACGGGTCTTTCTGCTCGTAGCTTGCATTCTGTACAGAGTGCTTCAGGTCATCGAGGTCGCGCAGGTTCTCTTTCCAGGCGTTGTCGATGGTGTGGAGCAGTATGGCCTTCTCGAAGCACTTTATTACCTCCTTGCCCTGTGTCTCGTAAGCGGCCTTCACATTTACCGGTATCTGGTACACGTGGCGTCCGTCGGTCACGGGAACATATATGTTCTTGTCGTGCATCTCGGGGTGCTCCTTGTATACGAAATTGATGAACGGCAATGCAATCTCTGCCATACGCTCGGTGCGCTGTTTGAAGCTTGCCATTGCTGCGTCGAATATTGCATTAGCCTTCTCCTCGGGCTCCAT
>CALBKR010000329.1 GCA_937896105.1 uncultured Bacteroidales bacterium | reverse complement strand
CTCCTCGCACTTTGGCTCGTTGCCGTAAGGTGCAGGGCTATCGTTGAAATCGTTGCCGAGCTCCCCGAGCAGGTGCCAGGTCTCGCCGAAATCGTCCGAGTAGAGCGCGTAGTTGTGGTGGCGGTAGCTGCCTGTCTCCACAGCCCACACTGCTCAATATATGCTGTAATAGTCGCCAACCTTTATCATACTGCTTTGTGCAATGCGTCCGGCTCCAATGAACATCGAGCCTACGTGTGCCTTGCCGTTCTTATCCTTGAAAAGTGGGTAGATATCGTATGTGACCTCCTCGGGCTGGCTTGCCTCCCATTTGCCTGTCTCCTCGTTATATTTTATGCGCAGGCGTGCCATACGGTTCGGGTTCTCGGGGTTCTCTTCGGTGCCGGCGCCATAGTTGCCGTGCCAGCATACGCGGTTGCCGCATACGCTCATCACAAGAATTTCGTTCCGCTCACGGTCGGCAACCACAGCGGGGTCGCCGAACCCGGTAAGCCATATCTCGGGTGCATCCTTGCCCAAACCGTCGGCAATCTTTATGGGTTCGCTCCAGGAGTGTCCGTCCCACTCCTTGCCGGCCTTTGTGCTGTGGCGCATAACAAGGTCTACTTCGCCAAAACCTATATCGTTACCGCACGGGCGGTAGTCGTTGATGGCGAATACATAGCCGTTGGCGGTGGTCACTATGGCCGGTATGCGGTATGGGATGCCTTTGTCGTCGGGTGTGTAGTAGAGGTACTGATAGCGGTTGCCCTTGTCAGCGGTGATGTCGATGTTGACGGTGAGCCCCTTTTCGGTGAGTGGCTGTTCTGCAATCTCCTTGCCGCCGTTGATGTTCATCTTCCATCCGTGGTATGCCTTTTTGCAGGATACTGCCACTTGGGCATCTTCAGGCAGATAACAAACGGTGCTCCCGGGCAGTCTGTTCCTGTCAAGAACAATTGCTCCCTCTTCTCCGTTGATGGCAATGGCTATCTCGCCAATCTTATAATTGGTGTCAAGGGCGCCATCCGTGTCAATATTATAATTGATGGTCAGTGCACGGCTTGTATCTATGGTCTTAATGTTCCAATGGCTGCCGTCGTCCTGGCTGCTGTAGAGTTTGATCTCTCTTCCTGCTCCGCCGAACATATTGAAACTCAAATCCTTGTTGCCGGCTGGCGAGATAGTGTATGTTCCATCAGGATGTGCTGTCATTGCAAGTAATGTACTCTCTTTGACCGGAACCATCGTTGCGGCGGCTCCACTTTCATTGCTCTCGAGCTTTACTGCATATCTCTTTCCTGCAGCGGGATTATGCAGCGTAAATCCGTCGGCAGTGCCTACAAAGTACCACAACTCATCGGCAGTGTATGCGGCCTTGCCGCTATTTACAGCTTCGTTGCCCTGCCCGGCCTTTATGGCAAAGCCTTTGTCACGGCTGTTGCTTATGTGTACAGGTGTGCCGTCCTTGAACGAAGCGGAGAAGATATTTTCCTGCGCAATGGCTGTTGCTGCGAATGTGGCCGCAAACAGTGTAAGAAAAAGATGTCGTAGTTTTTGCATATTCTATTTTGTTTTGTTGTCAACAAAGTATATCTCTACAAAGAAAAGAAAAAAAAAGCATTATTTCAAGTTATAGCCTTTTGTCTTGCATTTGCCTGCTCTTTGTGTTACCTTTGCCTTAAACAAAATTTATATGAAAATGAATAAAATCAGTCTGTTCCTGCTTGCTGTTTTCTGTCTGTTATCGGTTGCTTGTGGTTTTGCTGCTAATGATACCAGACTCTACAATCCGGATGCAAAGAGTCCTTTGCTGGATTTGCCTTTGGTGAAGCGGCTGGAACTTGCCAAAAAATATGTCAAATTCGATTATTATGAGAGTAACCCTTATATAGAAGTTCTTGATGCCGAAACCGAGAAGTGGGGATTGATTGATGCAGGTGGTGTTGAAGTGTTGCCTTGCGAATATGATTATATTTCTGATTTTCATGAGGGGTATGCTTCGGTTGAAATTTGTGGCAAATGTGGATTGATTGATGAAGATGCAAAAATCGTTGTGCCCTGCAAATATGATAATTTCTTAAGATTCAATGATGGCCTCGCTGCGGTGTGTCTCAATGGAAAGTGGGGTGCAGTCAATTGTGAAGGCAAGGAGGTTGTTGCCTGTGTATATAATACGGAACTGATCTTCTCGGATGGCTTGGCTTTAGCAGACAGATCAGGCAAATATGGTTATATTGATATGCAGGGCAAGGAGGTAATTCCTTTTAAATATGATTCCGCCCGTCCATTCGTGTATGGTCTTGCTCAAGTGGCTTTTGGCTGTGGGGAGGAAAAACGATATGGTGTGATTGACAGGCATGGCAATGAAGTTGTGCCGTGTGGCAAGTATGATGGGATAGGGAATTTTTTGTATGGCTTGGCAGAAGTTAATCTAAATGGCAAATGTGGCTTTATCGACAAATCGGGTAAGGAAGTGGTTCCTTGTATATATGATGACTGCAGAACTGTTTCAGATAGTCTGTTGATGTTGGAATCGGGTGATAAGTGGGGTTTCCTGAATAATGACGGTAGGGAGATTGTCCCTTTTCTCTATGATGATGCCGAGGCGTATTCAGAGGGGCTTGCGGCTGTGTGCATGGGTGATAAATGGGGATTCATTGACAAGAATAACAATATTGTCATTCCTTTTGTGTATGATGGTGTGGAATGCTTTGTTGATGGTATTGCCGTCGTGTATGTTGATGGCAAGTCGGGATGTATTGACAAGACAGGCAAAGAAATCATTCCGTGCAGGTATGATGATGTAATTTATCGTCGTGGCTGCGGTGTGATGGAGGTCTGCAAGGAGGGAATGGTCAGGGAAAAGTGTGGCATTGTTGACGTAGCCGGCAATACTGTTGTTCCATGCAGGTATGATCATATAGTAACGTATGATGACGGAATGTTTATTGTTTATAAATATTCACGCAAGTCCTTTAAATGCGGACTTTATGATAAAAATGGCAAAATGATATTCAAATGCGCCTATGGCGAGATTGCTCCCTTGGGTGACGGTTTCATCCGTGTTGAAAAGAGGAACTTCAAGACCGGCATTTATGATGCCTCCGGCAATGTTGTTGTAAAACCCAGGTATGATGATATTCTGTATTTTGATGACTTGGGGATATTTGTGTGCGAAGTGGAGAATGATGACGGTTCTGTGACGTGTCATTATTATGATACTCGTGGCAATTTACTGGACTGCTGATTGAAACGTATATGCAATACGGCACTTTTTGCGGCTATGGTATTGCTTTTCCACTTGCTTTGTGTTATCTTCGCGTAGAGTTAGGGCAGCGCGTTGCTGTCCGTCAATCAATGATTAATTATGGCACAAATAGTTTCACCATCGCTGTTGTCGGCGAACTTCGGCAACCTTCAAGAGGATTTGAAAATGATAAACGGCAGTGCGGCCGACTGGTTGCATATCGACATTATGGACGGCGTGTTCGTCCCCAACATCTCCATCGGCATCCCCGTGGTGGAGTCCATCCGCAAGGTCACCGATATGTTCCTGGATGTCCATCTGATGATCGACCGCCCCAT
>CALBKR010000328.1 GCA_937896105.1 uncultured Bacteroidales bacterium | reverse complement strand
GCCACAAGAATATGAAGAAGACTTATGTATCACCTCTTATGGCAGAGGTAAACGTTGAGGCAGAGCAGATGCTTGCTGCTTCAGTAAAGATTGGTGGTGATGACCAGAAAGTAGATACCTCTATAAGCGGCAATCAGCTTGGTGGCGGTCACCGCGGTGAATGGGGAAATTTGTGGAATTAACCCACAAATTTACCTATCGCGAGTTTTGCAGCAACAGGTCGCGCGTAGTGTGGCTTTAGTCACACCGTGCGGGTTGCGATAGAGCAAAACGAGTCAATGGGGCTGGAATTAATCCACAAATTTACCTATCGCGAGTTTTGCAGCAACAGGTCGCACTAAACAGGAAAAGATATAGTGATTTTTCATTATAATATTTAGGTTCAGGAGGCTGTGTCCCAAAAGGGACACGGCCTTATGAGATTATTTATGAATTATTATTACTAACCATAAATGTTTAACTTATGAAGAAATTTTTCTCATTTATGTTGGCTGCATTGTGTCTTTCGACACAGGCATACGCTGACAAGGTGACAGCTTCGACAACATTGCCATCGGATGGCAAGCCGGAGCATGTTTACACAATGGCGAACGGTAACGGTGCCTATGCAGGCCCGACAACCGCTCCGGCTACAGATGAGAACGGCCTCTTCGCCTTCTACGCAGTAGACGGCGTCAGCGGTGCGTACTACATCTACAGCCATAGTGCAAAGAAGTGGCTCGGCTACACAAAGGCTGCGAGTTACAGTTCTAAGAAGGGTTTTGTGACCCTTAACGATTCAAAGGTAGACGGTGCCTATTTCAAGGTAGATAACTACTCTGGCGACAACTACCAGATTTCGCCTTACACGACAGGCGGTTCAGCTCAGGCAATCTACCTCAACTGGTATCAGGGCGTTCCGGCTAATGGCGGTACCACACTCGGCCTCTGGACCGATAATGGTGCTGCTGACGGCGGTAGCCGCTACACGTTCGTTGAGCAGGTTATTGCCGAGCGTACATACACCATTACAGTTCCCGAGGGTGTCACCCTTACAATCGATGGTGCAGAGTATGCCAACGGTTCTACAATCACTGTAGAGGGTTCACTTGACAAGAGCAAGGTTTCGGTAACTGCTCCCGAGGGTAAGTTCGCAGTTGTTTCTGTCGATGATGTTAACAACACCATTACAGTGAACGTTGCTACACTCCCTGTACAGGTTGCAAGTGATCCTTATGTAAATGCTTGGGTTTATCCTAAACAGCAGGATAATGTAGGTGTTGCAAGCATATCAGAAGAGAACGGTGTATATACACTCAGAAACCGAGTTCTTGCAGCAAGCTATATGAAGGTGGGCAATGCCCTTTATTTTGCAGGTTCAAACGCAATGAATCTTGTTGCAGGTACAGAGCCTTTCACAGTGGCATTCGGTAGCGGTGACAATGTTTCTGCTTCGGCAATGACCCTCAAGAGTGTTGAGACAGAGACTCTCGCAGCAAATGCATCTGCCATTGGCGGTGCAGAGCACTTTGCAGGCGTTCAGCTTGTAGCAAACTATGAGTACACATACAAGGAGACAAAGATTGAGATTGTATGGCGTGCGGTACTGCGCGACGGCAGCCACTATCTGCGTACCGAGATGGAACTCACCGGTGTTGACGCAGTTGATATGTACAATGTAATTCCGATGATTTACAATGTCGATACAGATGCTGCCGGATCAGCTCCGAAGGTTGTGGGCAACACACGTGGTGCTGTGCTTATGAGCGACAAAATTTTCGCAGGTCTCGAGACTCCTACAGCATACAACACCGTTGGCGAGGCTACAGGCGACAGCGACCCATGGACACTCTCCGAGACAAAGAATGCTTCTCTCACTGCATCTTCTTGGACACAGGTTGCTGCGGCCGATGTTCCGAAGCGCGTAGAGGAGGCTACAGGTGCGAACTATCCTAATGTCTACGCATATGATATGGAGAATGTTACCTTAAAGGAGGGCCAGAAGGTTTCAATCCTTGTGAAGTACACAAGCGGTAACCACCGCCTGAACTTCGGCGGTGCCGTATTGCTCGATGCAAACGGTGCTATTGCTGCAGTTGACTACCACAGCGGTTATTCAGGCGGTCAGCACAGCAACAATACATTTACATTCCTCGCTCCTTATGACGGTACTTTTGCTGTGCGTGTGTTTGTTGAGAACAAGACCGAGACTATCGATGCGTCAAGTACAATGACTGTCGATATCTACACAGCCAAGGAAGGTGCTGTAATTAACACTGCAATCGTAGGTATCCAGGGTCTCTGGAGCCGTAACACTACACTTGCAGCAGGCGAGACTTGGAAGGTTGCTTCTGTTGTGGGTCTTGTTGCACAGGACGGTACACAGAGCAATGCTAATATCCGAGAGACACAGAAACGCCGCTCATTCCTTGCGTACAGCGAGCGCGAGCGTGCAGTGCCCTGGAGAACATTCCCACACTATAACAGCTGGTACGAACTTAACATCAACCGCAATAATGCGGCTCCCGGCAG
>CALBKR010000327.1 GCA_937896105.1 uncultured Bacteroidales bacterium | reverse complement strand
GGAGTGCCAACACCCATCAGGTAACGTGGCTTGTCGGTGGGCAGAATTTCATTCACCACCTCAATCATTTCGTACATCTTCTCGGCAGGTTCACCTACGGCCAGTCCGCCAATGGCATTTCCGGCTGCTCCTTTCGAAGCAATGAACTCGGCAGAGCGACGGCGAAGGTCGGGGTATACGCAGCCCTGTACAATGGGGAACAGCTGTTGCTCATATCCATAAAGCGGCTCAGTCTCATTCAGGCGCTCTATGCAACGGTCGAGCCAGCGGTGTGTCCTCTCCATTGATTTTTTCGCGTATTCGTAGTCGGCTGTGCCAGGCGTACACTCATCGAAAGCCATTATGATGTCGGCACCAATGCTGCGCTCGATGTCCATAACTCTTTCGGGCGAGAAGAAATGCTTCGAGCCGTCGATGTGCGAGCGGAACTCCACGCCCTCCTCGTTCATCTTGCGTATATCCTTGAGGGAGAATACCTGGAACCCGCCGCTGTCGGGGAGGATAGGGCGATCCCACATATTAAAACGGTGCAGGCCGCCTGCCTTCTCAAGCACCTCGAGCCCCGGGCGCAGATAGAGATGGTAGGTGTTGCCCAGTATTATCTGTGCCTTGATGTCCTCTTTCAGGTGCGGTATCTGCACACCCTTTACCGAGCCCACTGTTCCCACCGGCATAAATATCGGCGTCATAATCTCACCGTGTGCCGTTGAGAGCACACCGGCTCTTGCCTTGCTTCCGCTATCGGTATGTAATAATTTGAAATCCACGTTCTTATGCCATTAGGTTGATAGCGTTCTTTACCTTCTCGTCGAGTAGCGCAATCGCAAGCACCTCCTTTATGTCGTTGACATAGTGGAAGGTTAGTCCCTTGAGATAAATCTCGGGGATAGCCTCGATGTTGCGTCTGTTCTCTTCACATATTACAATGTCGGTGATGCCGGCACGTTTCGCTGCAAGAATCTTCTCCTTTATGCCGCCCACAGGCAACACTTTTCCGCGCAAGGTAATCTCGCCTGTCATCGCAATGTTCGGTCTTACACGGCGCTGTGTCAGCGCCGAAGCAAGTGCTGTAGCCATTGTTATGCCTGCCGAAGGACCATCCTTTGGAATGGCACCTTCGGGAACGTGGAGATGTATGTTCCACTTCTCGAAAATCTCGTAAGGAATGTCAAGCTCGTTTGCGTGCGACTTTATATATTCGAGCGCAAGCATTGCCGACTCCTTCATTACATCGCCGAGGTTGCCGGTGAGTGTCATCTTCTCGCCCTTGCCCTTGCTTAGGCTGGTCTCTATGAAGAGAATTTCACCGCCTACAGCTGTCCAGGCAAGGCCTGTGACCACTCCTGCGTAGTCATTTCCCTGGTACTTGTCGCGTGAATACTCCTTCACGCCAAGCAATTCGTGCAGGTCGGCCGGTTTCACGTTCTTTGTGCTTATGCTGCCTGTCGTGGCCTTCTGGCAAGCAAGGCGGCGGAATATCTTTCCAATCTTCTTCTCGAGCGTCCTGACACCCGATTCACGTGTGTAGTCCTCGATTATGCGCTCTATGGCAGGTTTGCTGATGCTTATCTTCTCATCGGCAATGCCGTTGGCTCTCTTCTCCTTCGGTACAAGGTGGCGCTTTGCAATCTCAATCTTCTCCTCGGTCAGGTAGCCGCTTACCTCAATGAGCTCCATACGGTCGAGCAGTGGGGCAGGGATGCTCGACAGGTTGTTTGCCGTTGCAATGAACATTAC
>CALBKR010000326.1 GCA_937896105.1 uncultured Bacteroidales bacterium | reverse complement strand
AGCAGCGCCGATATGTCACTGGCATCGAACAAGATTTATACCCTTGTTGTGGTGCTTGCCATCTATTGGGCTGCGACATTCATCTCGCTCAAGGGACTCGGCTGGGTGAGCAAGGTGGCGAAGATTGGCGGCCTCATAGGCACCATTATACCGGCCGCATTGCTGGTGCTGCTTGCCATAGTGTACCTGGTTAGCGGCGGCGAGTCGCAGATGGACTTCGGCGGTGATTTCTTCCCCGATATTACCAAGCTCGACAACCTTGTGCTGGCATCGGGGATATTCCTATTCTATGCAGGAATGGAAATGACAGGTATACACGTGAAGGATATGGAGAATCCGAGCAAAAACTACCCGAAGGCCGTATTTATGGGTGCAATAATTACAGTGCTCATTTTTGTGCTGGGCACATTCTCGCTCGGAATTATAATTCCGCAGAATGATATAAACCTGACACAGAGCCTGCTTGTGGGCTTTGACAACTATTTCAAGTTTGTGGGTATGTCGTGGCTGTCGCCGATAATTGCCATAGCGCTGGCATTCGGCGTACTTGCCGGTGTGCTCACTTGGGTGTCGGGACCTTCAAAGGGTATCTTCGCTGTAGGCAAGGCAGGCTACCTGCCGCCGTTTATGCAACGCAGCAACAAACTCGGCGTGCAGAAGAATATCCTGCTGATACAGGGCGGCGTGGTCACACTGCTGAGCCTGCTGTTTGTGGTGATGCCGTCGGTGCAGAGCTTTTACCAGATTCTATCGCAGCTCACCGTATTGCTCTACCTTATTATGTACCTGCTTATGTTCGCAGCAGCAATATATCTGCGCTACAATATGAAGGATGCTCCACGCCCGTTCCGCCTTGGCAAGAAAGGCAACTGTGTAATGTGGATTGTTGCCGGAGTAGGGTTCCTGGGCAGCCTGCTGGCATTCGTGCTGAGCTTTATTCCGCCAGCTCAGATTTCGGTGGGAAGCAACACGGTGTGGTATGCCGTGCTCATCATTGGCTGTGTGGTTGTCGTTGGGGCACCGTTCCTTATATACGCAATGCGCAAGCCAAATTGGGTTGACAAAAACTCACAATTCGAACCGTTCCATTTCGAGTAGATAAAAAGACCACGCAAGTGGTCTTTTTATCTACTCGGATATTTTCATTATATTCGCAAAATAATTGCCATTGCTATGAAAAACATAATCTCTACAATATGCGCAACGCTGCTGTGCCTGGCAGCACTTGCACAGCAGAGCGACTATGCATCGCTCGTAAACCCTCTCATAGGCACAGACGGCAAGGGGAATGTCTACCCTGGTGCGCAGGCACCGTTCGGAATGGTGCAACTGAGCCCCGACAACGGACAGCCGGGATGGGATTGGATTGCAGGCTATTTCTACCCCGACAGCACGATAGCCGGGTTCAGCCACACTCACCTGAGCGGAACAGGAGCAGGCGACCTCTACGATATCAGTTTCTTGCCTGTAACCCATCCTTTGAGGGTTGCCGAAGCACCGCTTGGCGTACATTCGACTTTCAGCCACGAACGGGAGGAGTGCGAGGCCGGATACTACAGGGTACACCTCGACAGCTATGGTATCGATGTGGAACTTACTGCGACCGAGAGGTGCGGCGTGCAGCGCTACCGCTACCCCACCGACAGTGCCACAGTGCTGCTCAATTTGGGTAAGGCCACCAACTGGGATATGACACTCGACACCCGCATTGCAAAGGTCGACAGCTGCACCATCGAGGGATACCGCTACTCCGACGGCTGGGCAAGAGGGCAGGAGGTATACTTCCGCACCCGTTTCTCGCGCCCGATAGCTGGGATGCAATGCGACAGTATTGTTGTGATGCACGACGGGGTTATAAAGAAGATGCCTAACTGCATAGAACTGCACTTTGTACCCGATGCAAGCCGCGAGTTGACAGTTATTACTGCCATATCGGGAACAGGTAACGAGGGAGCTGCAAAAAACCTTGCCCACGAGGCTCCGCATAATGATTTCGACGCCTACCGCGCCGCAACACGCGACAAGTGGAACAGAGAACTGGGTTGCATCGAGGTGACCGGCGGCACACACGATGAGCGCGTGTGCTTCTACACAGCCCTTTACCGCACAAAGATTGCACCCACTCTCTACTGCGATGCCGACGGTCTCTACCGCGGTGCCGACGGCAAGAACCACAAGTGCGACGGATGGCAGAACTACTCGACCTTTTCGCTTTGGGACACCTTCCGCGCTGCACATCCGCTTTTCACCCTCACGGCAACGGAGCGTGTCGGAGATATGGTAAAATCACTGCTTGTCTTCTACAAGGAGCACGGACGCCTGCCGGTGTGGAATATGTGGGGCTGCGAAACGGATATGATGATAGGATACCACTCCGTACCGGTAATTGCCGACGCCTACCTGAAAGGCATAGGCGGCTTTGATGACGATGAGGCACTCGAGGCCTGCATTGCAACCGCCAACTGCGACGAATACCGGGGCATTGGGCTTTACAAACAGATGGGGTATGTGCCCTACGATGTTGCCGACCCCTACAATGCCGACAACTGGGCACTGTCGCGCACATTGGAGTATGCATACGATGACCACTGCATTGCCCGTATGGCCGAGGCGATGGGACGCGACAGCATTGCCGATATCTTTTACCGCCGCGCAAAGAATTACCGCAATCTCTACAACCCTGCCACCACCTTTATGCAGCCACGTGACAGCAAGGGCGCGTTCCAGCCGATGTTCGCCCCCGAGGAGTACACACCGCATATATGCGAGAGCAACGCCTGGCACTATATGTGGAGCGTGCAGCACGACATCGAGGGGTTGATGAAGCTGATGGGTAGAAAAGTGTTCAGCCAAAAGCTCGACAGTATGTTCACCCACTCCCCTGCCGAAAATGCCGACCTGCCGATTTTCAGCACCGGAATGATTGGGCAGTATGCACACGGCAACGAGCCGAGCCACCACGTTGCCTACCTGTTCAACAGCATCGGCAAGCCCGAGAGGACACAGCATTATGTCACACGGATTATGCGCGAGATGTACCGCAACACGCCCGACGGGCTCTGCGGCAACGAGGACTGCGGACAGATGTCGGCCTGGTATGTGATGAGTGCGATGGGGTTTTACCCTGTTGACCCCTGTGGCGGAGAATACGAGATTGGAGCACCACTGTTCCCCGAAGCCACACTGCACCTGCCGGATGGAAAGACATTCACGGTGCTATGTCATTCTGAGCGTAGCGAAGAATCTCAAAAAAGCCACAGACAAGAAACAGAAAAAGGTTCTTCAGTCGCTACACTCCCCCAGAATGACACTGTCTCCTATCGCAAGGCCTACCTCAACGGCAAAAGAGTCAAAGGTACGGCAATTACCCACATAGACATCACTAACGGCGGAGTGTTGGAATTCAAATGAACAAGATACCTTTTGCCAGAAGGACAAAAGGAGTGCGCAAACAAAAAGCCGTGGTTCACTTTGTGAAGCCACGGCTAAGTTATAAAGCAGAAAACCTGAAATTCAAAAAACGGACACGGCACGCACAGAGAACTCAATGTAGTTCTTAGAGTTGTAGTTGGAGTCGCCGTCATTCATATTGACATACCACGCACAATCCGGTTCCTCTTCTACCTCCGTAGATGACCAATATAATTCATCAACAACTTCGCCATATCCTTTTTCGTTCAACATTCTATTTATTATGCTTTTGTTTTCATAGATCAGCTGCAATTCATCAACTGCCGGCAGATACCAGCCATCACCCAAAGAGGCACACCATGTAAAGGCAGGATAATTACTTTTCCAGTTGGGTTGCCTCTTAATCTTGTTCATATTGCCCATTCCATCACCTTTTGATGTAGCAGCAGTGACATTCTCACATACAGTCTCCCCAACCCATAGTTCGCGACTTTCATCAATACTCACGATTTTACCGTGCATTCCATCATCGGACACTTGAAAAACAATACCCTCTTTCGTACCATCGTTGTAGTAGTCACCAACCTTGTAAGGAGCACCTGTCACTGTTCTGTTGCCATTGCCGGCATTTACGCCAATTGCCATTAAGGCAATCAACAAAAGAGAAAGAATCTTTTTCATATTTGGCTATGTTTTAATAAGTTTATGTAATCAGTGTGTCTCACCACCCTCGACCTTGTAACCGCTCGGGTAAATGAGCAGGACACTGGTATCCTGGTAGTCGCGCTGCAGTTGAACAAAAATGTGGTCGAGCGACGGACGGAAGGAGATAGAGCCCCTGCGAGCGCTCACAATGATGAGCAGGTGGTCTTTGTGTATTATCTTCGAGAGCCGCTTCAGGTCATTGCCTCCATCGGTCTCGAAGAATGAAGCCTCGATTGGGGTATATTTTTTCAGTTCCTCCTTTATCCTTGCAATAGTTTCGGGGTGCCCGTGATACATTATCTTGCACCCCAAACCGCAGGACATACGTGCTGTCTCCTCGACCCAATAGGTGAAGCCTGCTTCGAACTCGGCCTTGGCAGGGAAGGTTATGTGAATGGTGCGAAGGGTGTTCAGCGGCATATTCAGACGTGCCATAACAACCTGGCAATCGAGAGCATTCAGCACCTCGGGGAGCACATTGCCGAGGAAACTGTCGTTGGCGGTCTCCTTCTTGTGGAAGCCGAGTATAAGCTCGCGGTAGTCGTTCTCCTTGACCTCGTGGATGATACCGTGCGCGAGGTTGGTAGTCAGACGCACCTTGGTGAGCAACGGCACATTTACCGAGGCGGCTATGTCGGCAGCGATATCGAGCACCTTTGAGCCTTGCTGCTGCAGTTTCTTATCTTCATCGAGCACGACGGTGATGGCCGAGAGGGGTATCTGGGTGTTCTCCTTGCGCACAAGCAGTGCAAGATCCATAAGACGGTCGACCATATTGGGATTGGCAAGCGCCAGAAGGGTCTTCTTCGACGATACAGTCGTTGGGTTGTTGAGCACCTTGCCCGAGATGATGAGGTTACGCGATGCCCTGTCGGAGACGATGGAACTGACGATGCAGGTCACAAGAATGAGCAGAATGGTGCCGTTGAGGACATCCTCGTTGAGCAGGCCAATGCCGTGCCCCACGAATGCAGCTGCAAGAGTCGCCGCTGCCTGCGATGTGCTGAGGCCGAACATAAGGCTGCGCTCGCCCGAAGAGAGGCGATAGACCTTGGAGACGAAGAACGATGCAAGCCACTTGCCGGTGAGGGCTGTGACAATCATTACAGCAGCCACAATGAGTGAATTGCCACCCTTGAAAAGAACGCCCAAATCAATCATCATACCCACACCGATGAGGAAATAGGGGATAAAGATGGCATTGCCCACAAAATCGATACGACGCATAAGGGGCGATGAGTGAGGTATGAGCCTGTTGAGCACCAAGCCGGTGATGAAAGCACCGAGAATACCCTCCATCCCTGCAAGCTTCATCATTCCGGCACCGAGGAAGAGCATCACCATAACGAAGATGTACTGTATGACGCTGTCGTTGTAGTTGCGGAAGAAGTAACGTGCGATGCGGGGGAAG
>CALBKR010000325.1 GCA_937896105.1 uncultured Bacteroidales bacterium | reverse complement strand
TCTCTCTCACAGCATCGGCTTCGAGTTTGCCATTGGAGCAAAAATTGACATAACGCTCCATAATCTCGTTGTACCGATAGGGTTGAAAGACAACCATACCTTTCTCCCGTTTGAGTTCACCAATCTCCCTTGATATCTCCATACGTTTCGCAAGCAGCCTCATCAGCTCCTTGTCAATCTCATCTATCTGTTCCCTGTAAGTTTGGAACTCACCGCTATCGGCCGGTGCAGCACGATGCACAAGCCTTGAGAGTATTGTAGAAAGTTCATCGGGAGTAACCTGCTGGCGGGCATCGCTCAGGGCACAATACGGCGTGCAATGGGTCTCTATCATAAGACCGTCGAAATTCAAATCCATCGCCTGCTGCGATAGTGACATTATCAGCTCACGTTTACCGGCAATGTGGCTCGGGTCGCAAAACAACGGCAAACCGGGCAAGCGGCGACGCAGCTCAATGGGCAGTTGCCACTGCGGAGCGTTGCGGTAACACTTCTCGCCGTACGATGAGAAGCCGCGATGTATTGCTCCAAGGCGCGTTATACCGGCATTGTTCAGACGCTCAAGAGCACCCACCCACAACTCAATATCGGGGTTTACAGGGTTCTTCACCAGCACCGGTACATCACACCCACGCAAGGCATCGGCAATATCCTGTATGGCAAACGGGTTCGTTGTCGTGCGAGCCCCCACCCACAACAGGTCAACACCTGCAGCAAGAGCCTGCTCCACGTGTTCGGCTGTTGCAACCTCGGTCGTTATGTGCAACCCCAATTCGCGTTTCACCCTTGAGAGCCAGGGCAACCCGACCTTTCCTACACCCTCAAAACAACCCGGGCGAGTGCGCGGTTTCCAGATACCGGCTCTGAAAAACGAAATACCGCGTGCTGCAAGTTCCGATGCCACCTGCATAACCTGCTCTTCGCTCTCGGCACTGCAGGGGCCGGCAATTACCAACGGTTTATCGAGGTCTCCGAATATATCTATGTTGTCCAATCTCATAAATCAGATATTTTTGGGAAAAGTTTGCGTGCATTCGCACTTGTTATGGCAGCGACATCCTCAACCGCGCATCCATAGATGTTAGCCAAGAATGTGGCAATATGGGGAATGTATGAACTCTCGTTACGCTTGCCACGCTGTGGCACCGGTGCCAGATAGGGCGAATCGGTCTCAAGCACAATCCTCTCAAGCGGAACAGCGGAGAGCACTGCCGGCAGAGTAGATTTCTTATATGTAACGACACCGCCTATACCTAAATAGAACCCGTCGAAGGAGAGGAGCTTGTGAGCCTCATCCTCACTCCCCGAGAAGCAGTGGAAAACTCCGTGCAGTCCACGACTGCGGTATTCATCCATTATTGCATATAGTTCATCGAAAGCACTGCGTGAATGGATGGCTAGCGGCAAATTCAATTCACAGGCCCACTCCACCTGACGACGGAAGGCATCCTGTTGCTCACGCTTCATTGTATCATCCCAATAGAAATCGAGCCCCACCTCGCCCACGGCAATAAAGCGGCCGCTGCTTTTCAACAGGGCATACATTCTGTCGAGCACATCCATATACCCCTCTTCCACATCTGTAGGATGCAGCCCCATCATCGGATAGCAGATTCCGGGATAGGCGTCGCACATTGCAAGCATAGGCTCTATTGCCCCCTCGTTTATTGCAGGCAAGCACAAAGTTGCGACACCTGCATCAAGGGCACGCTGCACAACGGCATCCCTGTCACAATCGAACTCCGATGTAAAGAGATGGGTATGTGTATCGACAAACTTAATCATTATCGGCTCTCTTTTTTGATATTCTATCGGGACGATAATAGTATATCACGCCATATTCCGAACATTTCTTTATGCGTGCATCGCCGCTGAACGATGCAAATGCAGCCTCGACCTCGCCCCATATCTCAAATATAAGTTCATCGACGCCGTATCGCATATCAGATATGGCAGAAAGGGCTTCGGCAGTGCGGTCACGCAGATATTGTTGCCTGTCGTGCATCTCCTTATAGAGTTCAAAAACGACAGAAACACGCCCCATAGTCGGATTATATATCGGCACTCCGCCCTCGGCCTGTCTGCGGCGTTCACCCTCGATAACCTTCTGCCCCCACTCCAACACAGAAGCCTCGGAAAAGAGATTGGGAACAGTATCTTCGTTCTCAGGCAATCCATAATAGGAGCGCTTGCTACGTGCTATTTCGCCACGCATTATTGACATACTGAGCACCTGAATGAAATGCGAAACATACATTCTCGCCTTCTTCAATGCAGCCTCATACTGTTCATTGCCCTTTTTAGACGCCTGCTCGGCCACACAACGCTTGTAGACTGCCACCTCATTGGAGAAACGCTGCAACAGTTCCTTGGCGCGATGGTACGAGTCGTGCGATAGCACCTGCGTAAACACACCACCCTTCACACTGCTCTCCACTGCGGCTTTCAATGCACGTATGCGTGCCTGATCGGTTTTTGGCAATCGGCGGTAAGGCATCCTTGTTCTTTTAAAGATTTCGGTTCAGAATTGTATCTGCAAAAGCCTTTAGCGCGACTTTTCTATCTTCGGGCACAGCGATCTTATCTATATACCCGTCACACTTCGCGAACAATTCCTGAATACGTTTCTCGCAAATCTCTTTCACTCCCAGCTCATTATACAGCGCGGTAAACCAGGTTATCTTTTCCTCTGCATTATACTCCTCTTTCTCCATCCAGACCTTCATTTCTGCAAGTTGCTCTGATGACGCGAGATTCATTGCCGTTATCAACAGGAATGTCTTTTTATTGCAGCATATATCTCCACCTATTTTCTTTCCGAAGAGTTTCTCGTCGGCATACACATCGAGAAGGTCATCCTGCAACTGGAATGCAAGCCCCATCGTCTCGCCATACTTGTAGAGGTTCTGAAGGTCACTTTCACCGGCACCGGCAAGGATACCGCCCAATTTCAACGATGCGGCAAGCAGAACAGATGTCTTCAAGCGTATCATCTCCATATACTCCTGCTCGGTGACATCATCGCGCTTCTCGAAATCAAGGTCATACTGCTGACCGTCACCTATTTCCTTTGCCGTCTCAGTAAAGAGTGCAAGCATTGCCGGCAACTTGTCGGCCGGAACGTGGGAGAGGAACTCATAAGCAAGCACAAGCATCGTATCACCCGACAATATCGCTGCTGTATCGCCCCATTTGGCACACACGGTAGGCTTGCCACGGCGTATAACGGCGCGATCCATCACATCGTCGTGTATAAGCGTGTAGTTGTGGTAGGTCTCAACAGCAACTGCCGGATAGAGCGCCTCGCGCACACATTCCTTATATATATTATAGGCCAACAGGAAAAGCACAGGCCTCACACGCTTTCCGCTCTGCTCAAGTGTGTAACGTACCGGCGCATACAGTTCACGTGGCTCGCGTTCAAACTCAAGGTCATCAATGAACCTGTTTACAATATCCCTCAATTCTTCCCAAGTATACATAGGTCTTATTCATTTATTAAAAAAAGAGGCTGCAAACGCAGCCTCTTTTTTATGTTTTTATCAAATATTACTGCAAGCGGAAGTTAACCGGCAATACATATTTCACACGAACAGGCTTACCCAACTGACGACCGGGCTTCCATTTCGGCATCGCCTCAACGACACGCACAGCCTCCTTGTCAAGATAGATGTCACCGGCACTACGTACAACCTCGACATCCTGGATAGAACCGTCAGTATTTACGGTAAACTTCACATATGTCCTACCCTGTGAGTCGTTGTCACGTGAGATACGCGGATATTTGATATTATCCTTGAAATACTTGCTAAGAGCCGAAGGGCCACCAGGGAACTCAGGCATCTCCTCAACAACATCAAAGATCTCTTCCTCCACAATTTCCTCTTCGACATAGAATACATCGGTCTCCTCGACATCAGCAAATTCACTCATATCCTGAACCGAAGCAATTTCCTGCTCCTCAATCTCTACATCTTCCTCAACAACCTTGATAACATCGATAATCTTCTTTGCCTGTGGTGGGGGAGGCACAACCTTCTTCTCAATAACCAATGGTGGAATCTCATCTACCACTTCGAAAATAACATCACTACTTGCACCTTTCTGAGCTGTTGCCTCTTCTTTTTCCTGCAACGCAGTAAGCTCAAGACCTGCAAACAGTGTTGCAAGAGCAAGTATAAAGCCCAACAAAAGCCATGTCGAGCGATTTTGTTCCAAATTAGCCTGCTCGCTCTTCTTCACTTCGAGCAACTCGGCGCCTTTAAAATCCTGATTTAATTTTCTGTTCATTATCGTATTTGTATATATTTTGCAAAGGTTACACTTTCTAACCGACAAAAATAAACAATATTTTTCAATACTCACGACTTATTTCATCTTTTTTTCATTTTTAATATATTTTATTTGAAAATAAAACATAAAAAGCCCTTTTACGCGTTATAATATTTGGATTTATACAAATCTCTTTTTATCTGAACCCTATAAAAAAGATGAAAAAAAGCATTATCTTCGCAAGCAAAATACAGACGCACGACAAAACGACCGGAAAAAGGATGAACTTGAAAGCCATAAAGACTCTTTTATACATTTTAATGTTGCTCCCCTTGACTGCAAACGCACAGGGTGGAGAGAGTGCATTCAATTTCTTGAGGCTGCCCTATTCGTCACGTGTCGCGGCATTGGGCGGAAGCAACATATCGGTCATCGACGACGACCTGTCGCTATCTATGCACAACCCGGCACTCCTTATAAACACATCGGACAAGACCATTGACCTTTCCTTTATGACATATATGAGCGGCAGCAACATTGCCGGTGCAGCATTCAACAAGACATTCGGCGACCGTTCATCGGGTGCTGTTGCTATGCGTTATGCCGACTACGGCAAGTTCGACGGCTACACCGAGGACAATATCTACACCGGCACATTCCGCGCAATGGATATCGAGTTGAGCGTTATGTACTGTTACCTGTTGAGCGAACGATGGAGCGGCGGTGTATCGGGCAAGTTCATCTACTCGCAATACGAGAGCCTGAACTCACTTGCCATTGGAGTAGACCTTGGACTCAACTACTATAACCCTGACACCGATTTCTCGGCATCACTGGTGTTCAAGAACCTTGGAGGGCAGGTAATGACATTCGAGCAGAAGCACGAACTGATGCCCATTGACATTCAGCTTGGATTCACCAAACGCCTTGCACACGCTCCAATTCTCATTTCGGCAACACTTGTCAACCTGCACAAATGGAGAGCCGATGATTTCTACAACGCCGATGGCAGCAAGGATAATTTCGGTGAGATACTGCTGAAGCACATCGTGCTTGGCGCCGATGTGCTTATAGGCAAGAATTTCTATGCCTCGCTCGGTTACAACTACCGTATCGGCAGGGAACTGTCGGCAGGCGGGAGCAAGCTCGACGGGTTCAGTATCGGCGCAGGGCTGCATATAAAGAGGATAAAGTTCGGCGCATCGTTCAGCAAGCTACACGTTTCGGCGTCGTCACTGCTTTTTAACCTTGCATATTCGCTATAATACAAAAAGTTTTGTTACCTTCACGGAAAATATAAAGACATATACACAATGAAGAAGATAATCATAGCCATAGACGGTTTCTCATCGTGTGGCAAAAGCACAATGGCAAAAGCACTTGCACGCAACATCGGTTATCTATATTTCGACAGCGGTGCAATGTACCGCGCGGTAGCACTCTACTGTATGCAGAACGGGCTCATCAGCGACAAGAAGATTGACACAAAAACACTGAGAAGCCGGATGAAAGAGATTCACATAACCTTTGAGGCCGACCCCAAGACCAAGAACTCGCTCACATTCCTCAATGGAGTGAACGTTGAGCGCGAGATACGCTCACTCGAAGTGTCGCAAGTTGTCAGCCAGGTTGCTGCGCTCGATTTTGTCCGCAGCGAAATGATTGAGCAGCAGCGTGCTATGGGGGAACAAAAGGGCATTGTTATGGACGGTCGCGACATTGGTACTACAGTGTTCCCGAATGCCGAAATGAAGGTCTTTGTAACAGCATCGGCACAGGTGCGTGCACAGCGCCGCTATGACGAGTTGACTGCACGCGGCGACAAGGCCGATTTCCAGGAGATACTCGAGAATGTGCTGCAGCGCGACCATATCGACCAGACACGCGAGGTGAGCCCGCTTAAACAGGCCGACGATGCACTGTTGCTCGACAACAGCAACCTGACACGCGAAGAGCAGATGGAGTGGCTCATAGACAAATTCAACAGCCTCACGAAATAATGCCAAGAATTGAGATAGACGAACATTCGGGTTTCTGTTTCGGTGTAACGACTGCCATCAAGAAAGCCGAAGAGGAGTTGCAGAAGGGCGAAAAGCTCTACTGTCTGGGAGACATCGTGCACAACAGAATCGAGTGCGACAGGCTTGAGAAATTGGGGCTCATCACCATCAACCACGAACAGTTTGCTCAGTTGCGCAATGCAAAGGTACTGTTGCGCGCACACGGTGAACCGCCCACCACATACGAAACAGCGCGCAGGAACAACCTTGAACTCATCGATGCCACCTGTCCGGTTGTCCTAAAGCTACAGCAACGCATCAAAAAGAAATGGCTGGAAACAAGCAACAGCAACAGCCAGATAATCATCTACGGCCAGGCCGGACACGCCGAGGTGCTTGGGCTGATAGGACAAACCGACGGTACTGCAACCGTAATTGAGAAAGAGGAGCAGATAGACAGGATTTCCAAAGAGAAGAATACATATATCTACTCACAGACCACAAAATCACTTGAAGGGTACAAGCATATAGTAGAAGAGATAAAATCCCACATAAACGAAGAGAGAGAGTGCGAATCGTTCAATACAGTATGCGGACAGGTTGCAAACCGCCTTAATGGCATCGGCGAATTCGCAAAATCGCACGAACTCATATTCTTCGTCTGCGGCAAGAAGAGTTCAAACGGGCGTATTCTCTTCAATGAATGCAAGAGTGTAAACCCCAACTCCTATCAGATAGAAGGTCCCGAAGACATAGACCTCACACTGACAGAGCAGGTGCAGTCAATAGGCATCTGCGGCGCCACCTCTACCCCCAAGTGGCTGATGGAGAACTGCAAGACAGCAATAATCAACCATAATAACAGATAATATGAAGAACAAGATTCAATGTGTCGGTATTCTGACATCGGGCGGCGATGCCCCCGGAATGAATGCAGCCATCCGCGCCGTGACCCGCGCCTGCATTTTCCACGGTATAAAGGTAAAGGCTATCTACCGTGGCTACAAAGGCCTTATCACCGGTGAGATAAAGGAGTTCAAGACCGAGAACGTAAGTAACATCATCCAGCGTGGCGGTACAATCCTCAAGACAAGCCGTTGCGACGAGTTCAAGACCGAGGAAGGACGCGCAAAGGCATACGAGACACTGCAGAGGGAGGGCATCAACGCCCTTGTGGTAATCGGCGGTGACGGCTCCATCACAGGAGCATACAACCTTGCCCGCGAATTCGACATCCCTTGCATTGCCCTGCCCGGTACAATTGACAACGACCTCTATGGCACAGACACCACTATCGGCTACGACACCGCACTGAACACCATTATGGAG
>CALBKR010000324.1 GCA_937896105.1 uncultured Bacteroidales bacterium | reverse complement strand
AGGCCTTTGAACCATATATGGCTGTAGCTGATGCATCCTTCAGCACTGTGATGTCTTCGATATCCTGTGGGTTTAGCCACGAAACCTGGTTGCCGATAAGCTCCCTCATATCCGATGTGAGCGCTGAACTCATATCAATCGATAGCTCATCTTCCTGTATAACTCCGTCGACTACCCATAGCGGGCTTGCATTTCCCAGGATGGTCGATGTTCCGCGGATGGTTATTTTAGGCGATGCACCCACACGTGCCGATGTGTTCACAACCGACATACCGGCAACTTTTCCCTGTAGCATCTGGTCAATACTCTGGTATGCCGGCATCATAATATCGTCGGCCTTTACGGTTGTGAACGCGCCAACCATATCCTTGCGTGGCAGGCGTGCGTATCCGTCCTCAACAATCTCTACCTCGGCGAGCAATGCGTCATCGGGTAACAATTGGATGTTGAATGGCTTTTTCAAGTTATCGGCGGAAAGTCTGACTTTTTGGGTCTTGTAACCTATAAAACTGAATACTACCTCCTTTTTATCGCCTTCGGTAAACAGAACGTCAAGCTTGAAATCGCCATTTATGTTGGTGGTCGTTCCCTTTACCATTTTCTTGCCTTGCATAATAACGACATTTGCACCCGGTAACGGCATCTCAAGTTCGTCGACAATAGTACCGATTACCGTGTATCCGGCCTGAGCAAAGGCATCAATGCTGCAGGTGAAACATAGTAAAAGGCATAAAACCTTGATTATCTTGGATTTCGCTTTCATAATATTAAAGCATTGTTTGTTTCGTGTGAATTAATGTGTAAAATTAGTGTTTTTTTTAAAAAAATATTTACGTTCTTGTAAAAAACTAATGCAGTAAGGCAAAAAAATGTTTTTTTCTGCAAAATAATCTTTAAATAGCGTAATTTTGCCGTTGGATTATTGTATAAATATTATGTCGGAGCTGCATAATAATGTAAGGAGAGATAATGACAACGAACTGTTGCCACTTGTCGACGAGACCGGCAAGGTGGTCGGTTGTGCTACACGTGGCGAGTGCCATTCGGGGGCGATGCTGTTGCACCCTGTGGTGCATCTGCATCTTTTTGATGTGCAGGGAAACCTGTATCTGCAGCATCGTCCGCAGTGGAAAAGCATCCAACCCGGCAAGTGGGATACAGCAGTCGGTGGACACATCGATTATGGCGAGAGCGTGGATAGTGCACTCCGGCGCGAAGTGCGCGAGGAACTTGGCATTACAGCCTGCGAACCTCGTTTCCTTGGCAGCTATCTCTTTGAGAGCGGGTGCGAAAAGGAACTCGTATATGTGTACAGCGCCGTGTATGACGGGGCGGTCGTCCCGAGCGATGAACTCGATGGCGGCCGTTTCTGGGCAATAGATGAAATCCGCGCGGCAGCAGGCAAAGGAGTGCTTACCCCGAATTTCGAGATGGAATTTCTAAAGGTAATTGAGTGGCTTGGTTTGTAGATATCAATAATTTATCTCCCTCTCCGATATGGTTACAGGCTTCTTCATCTCACCCTCATAAATGGTCTGCTTAATCCAGTTGCCTCTTTCGTCATACTCATATTCGGCATAGTAAACCTCATCTTCGTATGCGCTGCTGAAACTGAACAAAGTGTTGCGCATTATTCTTGCATTTTTCGCGTGCACCGGCAGGCTTTTCTCATTCCGCTCAACCTCTCCACAATATTCTCCATTCTTAATCTGCTTGATGAACCCGGCTTCGTCCAGTATAGTGCTTCCTCTTCTCGTTTCATCTCCATTTTTGTCGTATTCAACCCATTCGTTGCCGCTTTTGTCCCATTTTGTATACTTTGTAACTGATTGCAGCTCACCATTGTGAGTCGTAGTTAGCGAAACTATCTTTTCGCCGTCCCATTCGCTTGTGTGTTCATAGGTATCCACATCGTCATCCCACAGATATTTGTTTATGTAACGGACCTCGTGTGTCCCCTCATATTCATACAGCTGCTGACACAGCAACTCGCCGTCGTGCCCGTATGACGAAATCTCGGTAAGGTTGCCATCGCTGTCGTATTTGTATTTCTCCATCGCAACCAAATCTCCCTCCTTGCCGAATGTTGAAACGGATTCTGCTTTCCCTGCAGTGTTGAAAGCTACAAAATAGTTGCCCTCCTCTGCAATTCCATTTTTAGTCAGTTCCCCGAACTTGCTTTTTGCCTCGTAGGTGGTGACCTTGATTGATTTTACAGGGCAATTCAACCCCCATATATCGTATGTTGTCTCTTTTTTATCCTCTTCGCCACAACTTGCCAGGAGTATCCCGATGCTTAGCGCCAATAATAGATTGCGTTTCATAATATCAGTGTTTTATCTTCTTTTGTGTGTTACAGTTTTAGTAATATTGCAAAGATAATTAAAATACAATGTAGCGGCTATTTTGAATAAAGAAAAATAAAAGAGAAGCATTTGCGAATGCTTCTCTTTTGTCTCATCGTGCAAATTTGTGACAGATTATCGGCACAGCCAACATTTCGTTAAGCCAAATGAGCAAAGGCGAGCCTGCTTGCACTTTGCCATGGCGAGAAATTGTCGGCGAAGCCAACTTTAAACGAGACTTTCTAAAAGTCGTGGATTTCGTTCATTGGCTAAAGAATGCAAAACCCGAAGATGCTAAATTAATCTTTTATTCCTAATGCCATTCTTATTGGCTTTAACTCTTTTGAATGCTTTTTATTAATTAAATCAATGTTCAAATGCTTTATAATCTTTTCGGAATCGTACCCTTTAAAATAAACTTTGCCAAATGTTTTGAACCAATTATTTATTTTTTGATATCCAGAACCTCCTGTGAGTTTTTTAGGTTTTTTCCTCGTGTTTAGGTATTTACATAATCCATCTATGTCAGTTAATAGCCAATCCTCAATATCATTCTTTATGCTTATTAATTTAATCTTTCCCTCACCGATAATAGTTTCTAATTCAGGTTTGACTTTCTTCCAATCAATAGGTGGATTTTGTGAAAATTCAAAAACGTCATTATCGTAACAACATATAACATTTTTGATTGTGTCGTTATTTCTTATGGCGTCTTCTTGCTTGTTTTTAAGTTTTCTTTTAGCTACATTTTTGTAATTACCAATTCCTTTGATGTTGATTATGTCGCATTTGTATTTCTTACACTCGGGATTGCTGTTTTTATAAACATCTATGATTTTGGGGAATAAGACTTCCTCAGTTTCTCCTTCAACAAATATAATTATTCGCTCAGCCATCATTCAAAATATTTTGCTACAAGCTCGTCTGTATCATTGTCTATTTCTAACATCATGTCAAAGAGGTAATCTCCTAGATTCATGTCATACGTTGATGCATCAGACATCAATGACTTTATTTTACTTCTTTTTATTTGTTTGAATATGGCGACATCGCTATTGTTGGGGATTCCTATGTATAGCAGTTCAGGCCTTATGTATTGTAAAATATAAGGTGAATGACTAGTTATGATTACTTGGGTCTCTCCAATTAGAGTTTTGATGATTGTAAGTAATTTTTGGAACAGTGAAGGATGAATGGAATTTTCCAACTCCTCAATTAAAACAAGCGGTATCTTATTTATTTCTGCGGCAATAGCCATTATTAGTATATAAAATATTCTTTTTGTTCCAGATGATAATTTGTCAATCGTTATTTGTTGATTAATGTTCTTTTCAAGAACTCTAATATCAAAAATGTGTTCAGGGAAATTAAACGGAGTATCTATATTTTCCTTTAATCTTAATGCTTGTTCTTTTAAATCAATCCTTACTGGCTCAAAATCAATAATGGATGGAATTAATTGGTTTATAGCATCTCTTAATAGGAGATATTTGTTGTTGTTTTCTTCTTTGAGAGCATATGCAAATGATGCGCATGTGCTTAAACTTGGCATACTGTTAATATTGCTCAATTGTATAGGACGTCCACCCCTCATAGAGATTGTTCTAAAAAAAGTACTAGGGTCTGCTAGAGTGTTCATCTCAATAAAGTTGAGGTTTAATATCTCCTTAATGGTTTGTATATAAAACAAATTGTCGTAATTGCTTAATTTTTCCAATGCCAATTGGAAATCTTCTATCTCGATTTTTGAAGAACATCGTCCTGATGGTGTAGGTAAATATAAACAACTTTGTTCTTCTCTAGTAAAATGTTTTTTGTTTTTTGAACTTGTAGCTTCTTTTATTTTTAACAATTCAGATACTATGTGAGCATCAGAGGTTTCTGTGGGCCATGCGAGTTTGTATCCATACGATATGATACTGTTGCCTTCTCCTTGTGTGGTTTCTAGTTCTATTTCAAATTCAAATAATCTGCCAGCAGTCTTTTTGTTGATAGGGATAGAGTTGTAGTGTCTGCGTGCATACATACGTCTAGCTTGGCTTCCGATAGTTATAAACTTTATTCCAAATGAAATTGCTTTAAGAATATTGCTTTTGCCATAATTATTGTATGCTAATAAAGCGCATAGATTTGACAAGGATAAAGTGACTTTGTCAATGTTGGCGAATCCATCAATTGTAATCTTTCTAATTTTTACCATAATATGTGTTGTTTTGTGCAAAAATAGAAATATTTATTATAAAAAGCAATGGTTTTTTGCGTTTTTTTAGTATTATAATAACAGTTTTGTTTGTTTGTTTGTTTAAAACGATTTATATTCTTGCGTTTGGTTGCGATATGGTAACTTTTGACAAGGTTGGTAATGGTATCAAGTCTTAAAACAGCATTTACGCCCCTCGTGGGGCGTTTTTATGTATGTAACCCCTATCCTTATATTCTTTGACTACAAAATTGATTATCCCTTATTCTTATTTGATAATGAAATAAAATAGATATTAGTATATATAATTCTTGCCACCGGCGTAGCCGGTGGCAAGAATTGCGAATAATTATAATTAGGAATTATTTGTGTCAATAAGTAAGTGTAATATCTATCAATCATATATAATTTTGTATAGTAATTTTAAAATATTAAGATATGAATAGAGAACAAGTTTTATCAATCCTTTATTCAGAGAGAACACGCCTACAAGAAAAATACAATACACCTGGATGGACTATCTCTGTTATTGTGGCTACGATGGCTACAATATTTTATCAAGGAGTAAATTTAGCCTTGAAAGAACCCATAGATTGGGACATATCTTTTGTTATATGTTTCTTCTTATTTGATTTTATATTCGTATTAGGATTTTTAAATGAAATATGTAAAAAGAGACGATTACCAGTTTTTATCAAGAATACACATACAGAGAAAAACTCAACAATATTTATTATTATATATTTAACGATTCATTTTTTGTGGATGTGTTCTTTTTGTGATTGCATATATACTAAATTTGTATGTTTACCTATATTGGGCTACTTTGTCGTTTTATACATTTTTGGTTTAAAAGAACTATCAAATGAGAATGGATTTAAAAATATTAAACCAGACAATATTTTATATTTATATCCAATATTATTCTTGATTGTTTGTGTAAGTCTCTTCATATACTTCCACAAACATTATACAGCCAATATGTCAATAAATAGTGTCAATATTGGAATGTTACTTTTTGCATTTTTGTTTCTAATAAATCACTTATATAAATATGAATTTGAAATGCTAAAAAAAATTGATAGGTTGATTGATAGAACATTGTACGATAATATTGAAAATTATGATGTAATATTAGAAGAATTGGAACAAATGACTGTTGGTGTAGATATTGAACGTTATTTACTAAAACAAAACTATGAGGTTGTGGAGTCAACGATATTTATAATTAAGAAAGAATACGAAAAAATAAATGATATACTTTTACTTCAAAGCTGTTTAAATGATTCTGTTTTGGATATTGAGCAGTCTTTTAAGGAAATTGATGAATGTGTTGAGTTCTTTAAGAATTCGAAGAAATATATAAATGACACGTTGATTAGATGTTATGGGTGTGATAATCAGATACAGAACAACAAATTGTCTAAAATGATAAAAGATATTGAACAATATATATATATTCACACAACGATGTACAGCAAGTATAAAGCCATTGCTGACATTGAATTATATAGAAGATTTTTCATAGAAGAATATCATAAATGTCATTTTGTCTAACCTAAAAAGGTTCATTGATTAAATACAACGATTGCCACCGGCTGCGCCGATGGCAATCTTGTTATATGAATTATATAAATCGATTTTTATAACATTAAAAATATGCACGAAAATAAATTTCACCTTTGTTGAAAACACAACCAAATCTTGAAATAGATACATCTTCTATTTTGGTTGTTACATATTGCAATGCTCCAGCATTGACACCCATTGCAAAGTCTTTGGAAACCTTAAACTCGAAAGATATCAAATTCAAATAAGCACACCACCCCTTGTAGTTAGTATCATAAGATGTTGAATTCTGTAGTTCCTCTTCATAGTTACCATACTCGAAATAACCACCAATTTCAGGTTTATAGTAGAAATTATCGCTTATTTGAAGGTGGTACGAAATATTTGGATTAATACCAACCCCTAAAGTCTTGCTTGACAACCAATCATTATTGTTTTTTGCTAATGGTGTAGATGTATATGGACATAGTAACGCTATACCAATACTAAAATTATTTCCCACAAAATAACCATATTCAATGCCAACTGACAGTGATGTAACCAAAGGTTGTGATTCTGATATACCTTTAGCTATTTTTGTTTTTTGTTCGCCAAATTCAAATCCAAATTTAAATGAGGTGTAAGAATCACCTTTTGATTGTGCAAACGCCATTGTGCTAAAAATGCACAACGAAATAATTAGAAAAAACTTTTTCATAATCAAATATAGCCATCAGCTCAAAGGCGTATTTTAATTTGAATAGAAATGGCATAAAAGAAAGTGTGAGCCTACTTTAACTTTTCCAAACGGTAGGCCTTCGAC
>CALBKR010000323.1 GCA_937896105.1 uncultured Bacteroidales bacterium | reverse complement strand
AAGGAGATAACAGCCAAAGAGAGCATCCTGAAATCGTCGCAAAAGGACGTAAAGAGCAAGATGCAGAATCTGGAGCTTATAAACGCCCGCATAAAAGACAATAAACAGCTGATGGGGCTGTTGAACGACGAGCTGAAAATGCTCGACGATACAATCGCTGCGCTTAACGAGGAGGTTGCTCAGAACGAAAAGGCCGTCGAGGTGGCCCGAGGCGAGTATGCCGAGGCGCTGCGTCGCGCCCGACACCACGCGACCTTTCAGGATAAGATGCTCTTCATCGTCTCGGCAAAGGATTTTAATACAATGGTGCTCCGTTACCGCTACATAGGCAATTATATGAATGCGCACCGCAAGATAGGCACCGAGCTTATAGAATACATTAACACACTGAACGAGAAGCGTGCCGCACTCGACACCGTGCGTGCATCGAAAAGTGCCTCGTTGCAGCAGCACAAGCAGCAGAGCGACCATCTTCAGGGGCTCGAAAAGGAGCAGCGCACGCTGGTAAAGGAGTTGCAGCGCGAGTCGAAAAAGGTGCAGAAAGAGCTCGAAAGGCAGCGCAAGCAGCTAAGCAAACTAAATGCCGAAATAGACCGCATAATAGAGGCCGAGATTGAGGCGCAACGTAAGCGCGAGGAGGCTGCGGCCCGTGCCCGCGCAGCAAAGAGCGGCGGAAAATCCTCCTCCTCGTCGGCCGAGCGCTCCAATACAGGGGTGGGCAAGCTGAACGCCGATTTTGTAAAGAACAAGGGCAAGCTGCCGTGGCCGGCTGACGGTCCTGTGGTAGATCGTTTCGGAAAGCACTATCATCCTGTTTATAAGAATCTTCAGCTTCCTCCGAACAACGGTTTCGACATAGCTCTCGGCAAGGATACGAAGATCAAGGCTGTCTTTGACGGGGTTGTCAAGCAGGTGATGGTGATGCCGGGCTACAACCAGTGCGTGATGATTCAGCATGGAAATTATTTTACTTTGTACTGCAAGCTCAAGAGCATAAAGGTCAAGGAAGGAGATAAGGTGAAGACATCCGATGTCATCGGCACCATAGACACTATCAACGGTCAGACTCAGCTTCATTTCGAACTCGGGAGAGGCTCCAAACCCCAGAATCCGGAGCAGTGGCTGAAGAAGTAACTGTCATCCTGAGCATCAATTGTCATCCTGAGCCTCGACTGTCATCCTGAGCCTCGACTGTCATCCTGAGCGAAGCGAAGGATCTAAAAAAAACAGAAATTATGAAGAAAACCATATTCATCACCGGCGCCACAGGCAATATGGGCTGGGCCGGTTTCCGTGAGCTCTACAATCGTAGGAATAGATTCAATATAAGA
>CALBKR010000322.1 GCA_937896105.1 uncultured Bacteroidales bacterium | reverse complement strand
TCCCGGCCGAGATTACTGTTGACATAAGGTAACACACTGACAGAGGCGCGCATTTGCACAATGCCATTTTTTTGACTATCTTCGCGCCGCCGATATAAACTGCCAAGCAGATGAACCAGGAATACCCGTCAACACTACTGGAACGTGCCGTCAAGGAGTTCTCCAAACTCCCGGGCATAGGACGCAAGACTGCAACACGCCTTGTGCTGCACCTGTTGCGCAAGAAGGAAGAGGAGGTAGAGGGTTTCTCATCGGCTATTCTCACACTGAAACGCGAGGCTAAATACTGCAAGGAGTGCCACAGTATATCCGATACCGATATATGCCCCATCTGTGCCAACCCGTTACGCGACCACAGCCTGATATGTGTAGTTGAGAACATACAGGATGTGATGGCAGTGGAGAACACTATGCAGTTCAGAGGGGTGTATCACGTTCTCGGCGGCGTGATTTCGCCGATGGATGGCGTGTCTCCAAGCGACCTGCACATAGCAAGCCTTGTGGAACGCGTTGCCACAGGCGAAGTAAAAGAGGTTATTCTTGCGCTCAGCTCAACAATGGAGGGCGACACAACAAACTTCTACATCTACCGCAAACTGCAGGAGTATGATGTAAAGCTATCGGTGATAGCACGGGGAATATCCATTGGGGACGAACTCGAATACACCGACGAGGTAACTCTCGGAAGCTCAATAATAAACCGCCGGCCATTCACCGGCAAAACATTATAGCTATATGAACAAGGACAGTGTACTGAAATCATTGAAATTCAATTTTGCGACATCTATATTCGCAGCAATAATAGCAATAGCGGCTTTTGAGACAGGATTCCTTACCAAAGGAGTACTGCTGCTGCACCTCACCGAACAGGATATCTACTATGTCGAGGTGGCTACAATAATGCTCACAATAGCAATAGTGCCATTGGCGCTGAAACTCTTCAGCCGCTCTATGGCGAAGGGCGCATCACTCGACAATATTACATTCCTCAAGCTCTACAACAAGAAGAGCCTGCAACGTATGTTCCTGCTGTTCATTGTTCTCGTTGTGAACATATTCGTATATTACGGCATAAGCTACGATGGTGCTATGTATTGCGGAATCGTCAGCCTCGGTGCACTGTTATACAGCTGCCCCACAGAAAAGGTGCTCGATGACCTTATGAATGGGGACGGAACAAAATAAAAGGCAATGAAGCTGTCGGTAATCATAGTAAACTACAACGTAAAGTATTTTCTTGAGCAATGCCTCAACTCGCTTGAGCAGGCCGCCCAAGGTATCAGCCACGAGGTTATCGTGGTCGACAATGCATCGACCGACGGCTCAACCGAATATATAACCGCACGCTTTCCCTATGTCAGATGGATAGCCAGCAAGGAGAACAACGGTTTCTCAAAAGGCAATAACATCGCCTTTGCACAGGCAAAAGGGGAGTATCTGCTTATGCTCAACCCCGACACCATAGTCACCAAAGAGGCAATAGAGGGTTGTATCTCGTTTATGGACAGCCACAGCGACACAGGAGCCTGCGGAGTATATATGCTGCGCACCAACGGCTCCCCATTCGTAGCATTCTGCAAGATGTCGGGACTATCGACACTGTTCCCTAAATCGCGCAGGTTCGGACGCTACTATATGCAATATCTCGACAAGGAGAAGGTGAACCGGATTGAGATAATATCGGGAGCATATATGATGCTGCGACACAAGACAATAAAGGAGACCGGAGCACTTGATGAGGCCTTCTTTATGTATGGCGAGGATCTCGCCCTCTCGCGCCGTATGCACCGACAATACAAGACCATCTACTACCCTGGCGCAGCCGTTGTCCATGCCCATCGGGCAGAGTCATACCACAGCGGCAAAATGCTATGGGTACACATCGAAAATATCGCGATATACTTCAACAAATGGGGTTGGTTTTTCGACAAAGAACGAAAACGCGTAAACAAAGAAACCATTGAGGCTATCCGAAAAGCTATGCGACA
>CALBKR010000321.1 GCA_937896105.1 uncultured Bacteroidales bacterium | reverse complement strand
GTAACGTATGTAACTATGTGACGGCCTTTCTCCTCGGCCTTGAAGATACTATAGCGGTATGCAAAACGGCAGTCGCTCTTCGCAAAGGAGCAGGGCGCGGCATCGGCAATGCGTATTGTCTCGACCTTTTCGATAAGGTCACCGGCCTCTACTCCGTAAGCACCAACATTCTGCACTGCACTGGCACCGACCTCGCCCGGTATTAGCGAGAGATTTTCGAGACCGCACCACCCTCTCTCAACGGTATATGCGACAAGGTCGTCCCAATTGACACCACTGCCCACACGCAGCAGGATATCAGTCTCGTTCTCCTCAACGATATCTATCTCCTTTATTGCCGAGTGGAAGACTGTACCATCGAAATCACCTGCAAAAAGCAGATTGCTGCCGCCGCCGATGACAAGATGCTTGCCTGTGAAACCGCCATCGAGAAAAGCGACAAGAGCCTCTGTTGAGCCGAACTCGACAAAGCGTGCAGCCTTGGCTTCAATACCGAAGGTATTGTGCTGCAGAAGTGAGTATCCGTTGTATTGCTTTAACATTGTAATGCTTTTTGGTTATGCGAATGTTTTGCAATGCGAAATTACCCTTTTCCGATGAAATAAGCAATTATAAATAGTTGCAATTACAGTGCTTGTAAAATTTTGATTTTTCCGTGCAACGGGCAAGACGGGCTCAAATTTTAAATTCTCGCGAGGTTAACTTACATCATTTCAACAATCTTCCACACACCTATCATATGACAAGCCGTACCGAGCATAACAAAAAGATGGAAGACCGAGTGTATATATTTCACCTTGTGGCAGCTGTAGAGCACGGCGCCTATGATATAGGCCACACCCTCGCCCACTATCCACAGGAAAGCCGGCAACGTGACAGCTTCGTAAAACTGCTTCATTGCCACGAGTATCGTCAATCCCATAAGGACATAGCACACCGTCTCCAATTTGTTCTGTTTCTTCTGCTTGCCAAGACAGAGCAGTGTGCCCACGATGGCACATAGCCAGCAGAAGGCGAAGATCCCCACCCCCAAGCACCGGTATCGCGCATTGCGATTAGTGTCACCGGCGAATAGCTGCCGGCAATATACCAGTAAATTGCAGCATGGTCGAGTTTACGGAGCCGCCGACGCGCGACACTGCCTGGCCGCGCCGAGTGGTATGCAGTAGAGAAGGCGAATGACGACAACATACCGTATGCATACAGCACTATGCTTGCCAAATCCCAACCGTCGCCGCCCCTTCTTGAAGCGGAGATAAAGAAGAGCACCGACACAGCAACGGCGCACAGCAACCCCACTGCGTGCGATACAATATTCAACCGCTCCTCTTCTCTTGTATATATTTTCTCTTCGCTCATATTCAATTATTAATGACGCGGTAAAATTATATAAATTTCAAAAAATGTGAAAGCTGATTAAATATATTTGGGATTTTTTATAACGTACGGACAAAAGAACGAGGGCTGCCTAACGGGCAGCCCTCGTTCTTATATATGTGCTTACTATTAAGCAAACCACTTAACGTATGCAAAGTCCATACGGTGAGGAAGTTCCTCATGGCTTGGATACATACGGAATGCAATCTTGAACTCACCGGCATTGGTTGGAGCAATCTCGGCACCGAATGTAAAGATGTTGCCCTCGCGCTTGATAACCTCAAGAGGATATGTAGCGAAAATCTGATCCTGACCCTTTGAGTCGGGAGCAAGAACAACAAGCTCGATAGCCACAGCGTTGTCAAGACCCTTCTCGTCAACCTTAACCGACACGTTGTACTTGTCGGCAGCAGACATTGCACCGTTGAGGAAATCGGTATCGCCCTCGATAGAGAGGACCTCTACTGCGTTCCACTTTGCAGCAACCTCTTCCTTCCACTTTGCAAGCTCGCGTACAGCCTTTGAGTCGTTTGCAATGAGGTGGTGGTAACGCTTGGCCTGCTTGCAGTAGAACTTGCTGTAGTAGTCATCGAGCTGACGCTTCATTGTGA
>CALBKR010000320.1 GCA_937896105.1 uncultured Bacteroidales bacterium | reverse complement strand
CGCGTCCCGTAGGCTCACCTTCAAAATTCTGCCTGTAGCTTACATAAATAGGAGCCGATGGGTCGTAATTCGCCACTTTTCCATTCTCTATGAAGACACAGGGTACCCTATCGGCAGTCGCTGCCATTATGTAGGAGTAGTCAAAACCTATATCTGCCAGTGCCGGTACGATGGGCGCATTCCAATCCTGTCTGCCACTCTCGGCGCCAAGACCAAGATGCCATTTCCCGAAAGCCGCAGTTGTGTAGCCGGCCTCCTTGAAAACATCGGCAACAGTATACTGTTCAGGTGAGACAATCATCGCGGCATCGCCGGCAGCAACATCGGTTCCCTGCTTGCGCCAAGGATACTCTCCGGTGAGCAAAGCATACCGCGAAGGGGTGCTCGTTGAAGCTACACTATGAGCATTCGCAAATCGTAAACCATTTTGCGATAATTTATTGATATTTCGCGTTTTAACACCTTTTGCACCATAACATTCAAGGTCACCAAAGCCTAAATCATCGGCATATATCAGAACAACATTAGGCAAACGCCCCTCCACTGCATCACCAGCCTCTTGAGCCGATGCAATAAGAGGAGTCGCAAGCGCCATAAATGTCATCTTTGAACCGATTCTTCCCAGTCTCATAATTCTGCCAGAATTTTTATTTTCGCGAAAATAACCATTCGGCAGCAATAATGAAAACGGGTGCGACAAAAAATTCAGGAGCTGTTTAATTTATGCCATTTTGGCATTTGCTGTCACACAAAAAAGCGGTATCTTTGCACGGTTTTCTGCCAAAACTACATTGGCAAACTATTTGTTATAGTCAAGTAGAAATTATTTGAATTATGAGCGAAAAAGATAAGGAAATTCTTGATGAGACCGTTAATGACAATAACGGCACAAATGAAGAGAACACAGTGGAACAGGATGTACAGGAGTTGACTGCTGAAGAGCAGCTTCAGAAGGAACTTGACGAGGCGAATGAGAAAGTCGCAATGTTCGAGGACAAATACCTGCGTCAGGTTGCCGAGTTCGACAACTACCGCAAACGCACGATGAAGGAGAAGGCCGAGCTGATAAAGAACGGCGGCGAGCGCGCCATTGAATCCATACTGCCTGTGCTCGACGACTTTGAGAGAGCACTTGCCAATATGTCAAAGGACGAGAGTGCAGCTGAGATATTGACCGGCATCGAGCTTATATACAACAAGTTCATCGGCATACTGAAGCAGAACGGTTTGCAAAAAATCGAGACCGAAGGTGCCGATTTCGACACCGATTTCCACGAGGCAATTGCAATGGTCCCCACACCGGACGAAAGCCTTAAAGGGAAGGTTCTGGATTGCGTACAGACCGGTTATACATTAAACGATAAAGTAATACGCCACGCAAAGGTTGCTGTGGGCGAATAATTGACAATTATGGCAAAACGAGATTATTATGAAGTGCTTGGCGTGGACAAAAGCGCGTCGGCCGATGAAATAAAGAAGGCATACCGCAAGCTTGCGATAAAATACCACCCCGACAAGAACCCCGGGGACAAGGAGGCCGAGGAGAAATTCAAGGAGGCAGCCGAGGCGTACAGCGTGCTGAGCGATGCCGACAAGAAGGCGCGTTACGACCAGTTCGGTTTCGAAGGCGTGAGCGGCGCAGGTGGTGGCGGCGGCTTCAATGGCGCCGGAATGGACCTGAACGACATCTTCTCGATGTTCGGCGACATATTCGGCGGACGCGGAGGTTTCGGCGGCTTCAGCGGGTTTGGTGGCGGCAGCGGCCCTGCAAGACACCGCGGCAGCGACCAGAGAGTAAAGGTTAAGCTCACATTGCAGGAGATTGCAAACGGCGTGACAAAGAAGTTCAAGCTGAAGAAATATGTAACCTGCAGCCATTGTAACGGCACTGGTGCCGAGGGAGGTGCAGTAGAGACCTGCCCCGACTGCAAAGGAACAGGGCGCGTGATACGCACACAGCAGAGTTTCTTCGGTATGATGCGCAGCGAGGTGGCCTGCCCACGATGCAACGGCCAGGGCAAGATTGTCAAGGAGAAATGCCATCACTGTAATGGCGACGGCATTGTAATGGGCGAGGAGATTGTTGAGGTAAACATACCGGCCGGAGTGTACGAAGGTATGCAACTGTCGATGCGCGGAAAGGGAAATGCCGGCAAGTTCAACGGCGTGCCGGGCGACCTTCTCATCCTTATTGAAGAGGAGAAACACCCCACTCTCGTACGCGACGAGAACGACCTTATATACAGCCTGTTGCTCGACATCCCGACCGCAGCCCTCGGCGGTTTTGCCGAGATACCGACAATTGACGGCAGGGCAAAGGTCACCATCGACCCGGGAACACAGCCGGGCAAGGTACTGCGCCTCAGAGGCAAAGGACTGCCTGCGCTCAACGGATACGGAAAAGGCGACATCGTGGTAAACATCAGGGTCTACATACCCGAGACTCTATCGAAGGATGAGAAGAAGACC
>CALBKR010000319.1 GCA_937896105.1 uncultured Bacteroidales bacterium | reverse complement strand
CGGGATAAGCGCTGAAAGCATCTAAGTGCGAAGCCCACCACAAGATTAGATTTCCCTTGAGGGTCGTCGTAGACCACGACGTCGATAGGCTGCAGATGCAAGCACAGCAATGTGTTCAGTCGAGCAGTACTAATTGCCCGATAGCTTTTTTAGCTCCGCACTCAAATTAAACGAGTGCCGCGAGTCAATGCTTTGGGCCATACCTTCAGTATTTGCAAAGCAAGCGGAGCCGTTCTCCAGTAGGACGGCAGGAAGAAATTGTTTGCATAGCTATCTTGATAGTAAAGAAGTAAGGAATATACTCTTTTTCGTGTACGATATCCAAGAATCTGTCCCTTATTAAGGCGATTGATAGCGTTGGGGATCCACCTCTTCCCATCCCGAACAGAGAAGTTAAGCCCAACAGCGCCGATGGTACTGCGAAGATTCGTGGGAGAGTAGGTCATCGCCACTTTTACAGAAGACGAGCTTTAGCTATTGCTAAGGCTCGTCTTTTTTTTTAAAAGGGCTCTAAGGGCACTAAAGGCACTAAGGGCACTAAAGGCACTAAGGGCTCTAAAGGCTCTAAGGGCACTAAAGGCACTAAGGGCTCTAAGGGCACTAAGGGTTTTGGGGTTGTTATATGCTTGCTTCGCTTATTATGCGTCTTCGGGATTTGTTGCAAGCTATGGCCGGTGGTTGCTTTGTCAGCGGGTGATTGTAGCATACCCAAATGAGTATAGCTGTTGCCATTACACGGTCGTCGTGGTTGCCTTCTATGGCTCCTGTCTCCCGGCCGTTCTCCTTGAATTCGTAAAGGTCGAGTTCGTATGTTGTCTGTAAACATCTTTCTATGTAAAGGCTGTCGCGAAGCGCCTTTACAAGGAAGTTTATGACCATAGGCTTTGTGGAACTATTGGTGTGGAATCCCCAACGGCGCGGGCGTCCTTGCTTTATCTCTATCTGTGAGGTACGGCAGTAGAGGTTGCTGTATTTGCCGGCTATCTCTGTGAGTATGTACTCGAAGTTGTTGCCTTCGGTACCTTCGGTCTCAAGGGTGTTCGACTCTATCACGAGTAGTGCGTTGTTGTAGGCACGCGCTATTGCAACGGCTTTCCAGGCAAGCTTGTCGTGTTCGATGTGACCGTGCCAGCAGGCGGCAATCTCCGGAACACCGCCCTCGCACATTGCTATGCGGTCGGCAACAAGGATGCAGGAATAGTCGGCCTTCTCGCTAGTCCCTCCTACATCGACCGCTACAATATAACGGTCGCGCAGTGTCTTCTCATTTTCAGGCATAAGCCACACCCATAGTCTCTCCTCATCGCTTTTTTCACCCGGTATAATTGGCTCGAACAGCGTTGTCGGCTTTCCCTCCTTTGTACTCTCCTTTATATCTCCGATAAATGTGGGTGGCAGGCAGTCGAGGCGTGCACGGTTGACGTATGGTATGCGGAACACGCGGCGTCCGCTGCTTTGGAATGCCTCGGTGGCTGTCGAGGGGAACTCGGAGAAGAGACGCCATTCGTCGGGTATTTCGCGCCGTTTGTCGCGGTACCAGGATATGGCCTCAAGGGTGGCGCCAAGCTCAAAAAGATGTTGCTCGTATTCATCGAGGCTGTCGATAAACTTTGGATACTCCTTTTCGTCAAGTGGCTTGCTGTAGAGGTCAATGGCAAACCAGGGAATGAATACCGGTGTAAAGTTATTTCGATGTTCCTGTGCCTCGATCCAGGTGCGGTGGAAGAAGTTGCCAACTCCTTTGGCTGTGGATTCGATGACCTTCATTGTATATGGTCCCGATGCTATCGAACCGAAGATTGATTGTACCAGGTCTTCGGGTTTGCGTCCCTGTGTGGCTTTCCATAGTCCCACCTCTGTGAGGTGAGCCATACTGATATCTTCGCTTCGCAACGAGTCGGGCTTCTGTGCCGAGCCAAGCGAGTAGCGGCTGTTGCTCCAGCTGATGACACGTGTCTTTTGCGCTCCCTGATATGGGGTGGTAGTGAGCCGTTTTCCGCCGGTTGCCCATTGTGGGTAGCGGCTTATGACCTTTGCGAGCATACCGGCGACTATGGAGGACTGTTTCTCGATGTCGCCGCAGATGACACTGTTCCAGTTTCGCTTGTGTACAAGCTGTATCCATAGCATATATAGCTGTGTTAGGGTACTGCCTCCCCATTGGCGTGCCTTGCACAGGATGATATCTATCGGTTTGTCCTGAAGACGCAGTTCTTCCATTGCCTTCAGGTATATGCGTTGCGGACGGTTGAGCGTGAATGCGGTGTCGCGTCCTTTGCCCTTGTCGGATATTGTTGTCATTGTACGTGCCCAATATTCGAAATCGTGTTCTATGCGCAGCAGGCAAAAGCGTAACCATAACTTTATGACGTTGCGGCTGTCGGGCTCTTTGCCCTGTATGTCGCGAAGATAGCCTTCGGCTCCATACCGCTGCAACTGATTAACGAATTCATCGCCAGCCATTGTGGCGGGAAGATAGAGCTTTTCGATTGGGAATCCTTTAATAGTGACCTCTTGCCGCGGAACGGATGTGGAGCCTTCGCCCGTGATGGGATTATAAACGGCTGAAATCTCTTTCAGCCGTCTTTTGTTCTCTTCAATAATCTCTTCCTTCTTCATATTCATATACCGGCGAGGTCTGTTGCCCGCCTACGTGTTCTTCTTGTGTTGTATTGTTTCGCGAACTGGAACTGCACGTTGCTGTAGAGGCTGTTGCGCAGTGAGATGCTCGGTTGTGCCATATTCGGCTGACGCAACAGCAACCATTGCATTATCACATCGTTTGTGATATAGTCGAGAATGGCCTGCTTGAGCATTGGCAGCAGGTGGCTGCGGCTCTCATCTACGGTCTCGAAACTGAAAGTAATCTCCTTGTCGCTTATCTTGTAGCTTATAGAAGGGAAACGGAGCGCGACAGCAGTAACAAGCCCGTTACACGCTGTGTGCGTGAACATAAGGAGCAGTTCATCGTCTTCTTTGCTGCTTTGTATGGTGTCGGCGTCGATGTCCTTGCGTTTTGCCGACTCTCCCATATAAAAGTTCCGTAAATTAATCTGCTGTCGCAGCTCGTTTCTTTTTATTATTATGTTGTTTTCCATAGTTGTCATAGCTGTATGATATCATCGTAAATCTTTATAGGCCTGGTTCGCTGTGTCAGCAGCTGTACGATGTTTGCGGCGTCGCTTTGTGCCTTTGTGGCTGCAATGCTTGCCTCGTCGGGCTTTACATCGGTGTACCAGGCCTGCAGGGTGCGATTGACAATGAAACTTGTTATGCATCGTTTCAGTCTGTCACTGTTTCCCGATGGGTATTCCGTCGGGGTGGGGATGTAAAATGTGTATTTGCCATTCTGCGTATCGCCTGTGAATTGAGATGTGCTGCCCGGAAAGTAGCGTGCGATGTGTGTGTATGCATCGTCGACGCTGCTATCTATCAGCGGCTCGATAATCTTTTTCTCATCGTCTGTCGCTTGCATCCTCTCTATGATATCGGATGGAATCCCCATCGCTTCGCGTGAGCGCGAGGCATAGGCGCTTGTAGCGAAGATTCTTTCGTATATATCCTTTTTGGTTATAGTAAAGGTCATTGCACTCATTATTATTCTGTTTTGCTGTTACAAAGTTATTGCTGTATCCGCTTTGCAAGGTTGCTGTTTTGCCACTTTGCCTCTTACTCTCCACGCAAGGCGCGGTAGACAATGCTTCGGAATGTCTCCTCGTCGAGGTAGAACGATGGTGCGGGCTCTTCGATAATCTGTTCAAGGATTATGTACTTGTAGCGCTTGCTGCAATCCTTTACTCTCTGCAGATATCGCCTGTATATCTCCTTGTACATTGCGAGTTTGTTGCTGTTGATGAGTGGCAACTTTTTGTTCCGTGCCAGCAACGAGACGAAACGGCGGGCGTTCTCAAAGGTTACATAGAAGCGCGGAGCCTCTTTTTTGACTGCGTGCCTGATGACCTCTTCCTGTGTTGCGTAGGGCTTGGTCTTGCGCACCTCTTTCAATGATTCAAAAAAACTTTCGACTACATCCTGTTTGCGTGTTTCGCGAACTGTGTCATTCTTGCTACTTCTCATTCTGCTTTTTTGAATACAAAAATATAGTCAAAAAAAGCTGAATTATATGCTGTTTCGCCACTTTATTTATCAACAGGCTTCAGTTCGTGCTCAGGCTGTGGTTTGGACTGTTTTGTGATATGTGTCTCTTCCGGCATCGGCCATTTCTATATTAAAAAGGTGTGTTGTTGCCCGATAGCAAAAAATGGCTTTTGCTTCGCTGATAGTGTCATTTCAGCAACCTTGCCGTGCAGTTTCAGTTGTTACTTTGCCTGTGAAATAAATATTAATGTCTATGGAACAGGTTTTAAAGAACAGAGAAGGTGCCCGGCAGGTTGCTGAGCCCCAGGCAGAGAACGGTGCTTTGAATCCCGGTGCTGCTGCCAACGCCGATGCTGTATTCGGTGAACAGGATACGATGGCTGAGTTTAACACAAGATTAAAATCTCTTTTCGGTGAGGATTTCGATGTGAATGACAAACTGTCACAGGATTTGTTGCTGAGGCACATTGAGCTGAACCGTGAACAGAACGAACGTCTTGCCGGTATGCTCGAGCGTGACCCGCGTCTGGCTCAGATGTTGGTGGATGTGGTTGACGGCAAACGTAACGCACATAGTGCTGTGGCGCGTTACTTTGGTCGTGGATTTGTGAATATCGACGAGGATAGTCCCGAGTTCGAGGAGATGATGCTTGCCGATGAGGAGAGGAAGAACGAGGTGATGCGTCTGGCAAATGACCGCCGGGAGTATGAGGCAAATCTCGAGGCGAGTATGCCGGTTATCGAGTCGTTCTGCAGTGCAAAGGGGTATGACCCTTCCGATTTTATGGATAACGTGTGGGAGAAACTGATATTCCCCATTATGGCCGGCAAATATACCGAGGATGTTTGTACTGCGCTCGACCACGCCATCACATACGAACAGGATGTCGAGGATGCATTCGCTGCCGGCGACATCAAGGGACGCAATGCCAACATAAGGCGTATGAAGGAGGATTTCGGTGACGGTTTGCCCAAGGGAATGAACAGCGTCGCTCCCGATGTTGAGCGCAAGCGCCCACGCAATTCGCTTATTGACAAAGCTCTCAAAGCTTGATTTTATTTTCTTTTTATTAATCAATAACTAATTTTTCTATGAAGAAAGTTTTTAATTTCTTGAGAGAGAATCCTCTCTATGTGATTGTAGCCTTGGCTTCGGTGATGCTCTATGCGTTCGACAACGCTGAGGCCGGGATGATGTTGGCCACTGTGTCGGTTGTTCCGGCAGGTACGCCAAAGTCTTCAAAAGGTATCGCAGGGCTCAACAGTCAGGGTGCTGGCGAGGCTACTACTGTGTCGAACGCAAGCGAGCTGGGTGTCGACCTCATCGATGCCGATGTGGATACCAAGATTGTGAGTATCGCGAGTGACGAGAGTGTCATTGACACCATTAAACGTAAGATACTGCGTCAGGTGCGTGTCAGTTCATTCGAGGTCGACCACTATCTTATCGATGACAAGCGCTCGAAGGCATATACAAACGAGACATACACCGGTATCAAGGCTACACGTGCAGAGATTCCATTCTCGACAACCGGAGAGAGAAAGATTTTCCAGGAATATTACACAGCCATCTGTAAAGGGGTGAACGGCTATGACCCTACCGGGCAGATTGAGATGCCTGGTGTCGACCTTATGCTCTTCTTCGTGGGCAAAAACAGCACTACCGAGGCGCCCATCGCTATGGCCGTCAATGGTCCCAAGGTCAATGCGAGCGACGACTACTGCGTGGTGCCTACAATACCAGCCGGTACCGAGATTATCCTTCTCTCGTCGGCAGCATACGAGACACAGAAATTCATCGCACCATCGACAATTGTTCCGGTTCCCGAGCGTATGTATCTTCAGAAGCAGCTCTGCAACAGCATCGTGAGCGACTATTTTGCTGCGCAGAAGAAACGCATCGAGTTCAGCGAGTCGCAGATTGCTGAAGCTGTGCTCCGCCAGTTCCGTCTCGAGAGCTGCCGTACAGCGTGGGTGGGTCAGCCCGGTAAGTTCAAGGTACAGGCTATGGATAATGCGATGGGCTACCAGTGGGATTACTTCTCGAAGGGTATCCGTTGGCAGTTCAAACGCCAGTACGACCTGTCGTCAAAGATTACCTTCGCCGATCTCATCAACCTTTCGATGGTCAAGTTCACGGGGTTCAATTGCACCAAGAGAGCTATCTGGCTGTTGGGCAAGCAGTTGCTTAACGATATCCAGAAAATCGACCTCACGCTTCACAAGAATATCAGCGTGACAGGCGATAAGGTGTTCGGTATCGAATGTACCAAGATACACACTGTATTCGGCGACATCGACCTTGTCCACGACCCCACACTCGATGCCCTTGGATATGCTCACTGCGGTGGCCTTATCGACGAGAACGGGCTTGTGCGCTACTATATGAAGAACGAGGATGCCAAGACCGAGAATGTCGACGGAGAGGAGGCAAAGCGTGAGGTGGTGATGACTATCGACTGTCTCTGCCTCAAGGGCTACTCGCACATCTGGGTGAACGGCTCGGCTGCCGAGAGTGATATCCCGGGTGCTTCGCGTGTGACAAGTGCCGATACGTTGCCTGCCGATCCTAACATTAACGATGTTGTGATATTGACAGCCGATGTCAACCATACTGTTAACGGTGCCGAAAAACTCTGGTTTACTGCAGGTTCGGTGGTGACATTCAACGGTACCACCTGGGTTGAATATACAGGCGAGATTATTCTCTAATCATTATCAATTTCATTTTTTTTTATTTTTCCTGCGGCGGCAATATGCCTAACCGGCCAGCCGCCGCAGGTTTTTTAAGATTAGAAAGGTATGAGAAAAAGAATTACATACGAGATACACGGGCAGATAGAACGTAACAGCTATTTCAGAATAGGAAAGGCTCTGGTGCGGATTGACTTTACAGGCGGCGCCATAAACTCTACAGGTGTCTACCCTGCGCAGTATACGACCGATAACCCTCTGTTCCAGCGAGCTATTGAGAGCAGCGATGCGTTCCGTTGCGGTGAGATAAAACGCGGTAGGGTCGAGGTTCTTGAAGAGAAGAAGGCTGCCGATGCAGCCGAACCGGTCGGCAGCGGTGTGGTTGTTCCCGAGGTGACAAATATGCAGCAGGCGCGTGCATTCCTGATGGCTGCTCCATATAATTGCCCTTTGGCTCAGTTGCAGAACAAGCTGGCAATCAGGAGTGTGGCGAAGGTTAATGATGTTTCATTTCCCAATTGGTTGTGATGAACTGCAATGAACTTGTCAAAAGGGTAAGGCTGGTTGTTAATGAGGCTGCCGATGACAGTGATGTGTCGTTGTTGTCGGCCGATACTCGTTCGCTTGACGACACTATAACCGGGTTGTTGCCGCAGGCTGTACTCTTTGTACAAATGAACAAGGGAGCAGGGCGCGTGAATACCAAAAGCATAGTACCGGCTACGTTGAATGTCGTTGCAGATGTGTCGGGCGGCGGGCGTATTGTCCTGCCCGACGACTTTGTGAAACTTGTCACTCTTCAGCTCGACGGGTGGATGCGCCCTGTAACACAGCTTTATCCCAGCGACTCACGCGAGGCAATGTGGCAGATGAACGAGCACACGCGTGCCGGATATTGCAAGCCTGTGTGCGTGGAGAGTGTTGCTGCTAACGGTAACAGGTGTGCTCTCCTGTTCCCTTTCCATCATGGTGTCGACAAGCCTGCTTGCTTTGTCTACGAGGCACGATTCAATGCTGCCGATGGTCTTGACGGGTATGATGATGCTATGGCCGATGCTGTGGTGTTCGAGTGTGCATCGTTGCTCTACACGGTGTTCGAGCGTTTCGACATTGCAAATTCGCTGCTCGCGCAGGCTTTGGTTGCCTGCGGCGGGCAAATGGGTAAAAAATAACTTTGCGTCTATGGATGGCTTGAGGATTGTGGCAGCTTCGCTCGTTGCCAACGTGGTGGGGCTGATGTTTCCGATAAGGAACGATATTTTCGGGCTTGTCCTTCTCTTCACTGCCAATTTTGTGGTTGGCCTGCTGGCCGATGTATGCAACCATCGTGAATGGAGCTTCAGGAAGGCTTTCTGCTTCTTCCGTGACGCCGGTATCTATTTTGCGATGGTTGCCTGCATCTATCTGCTGGGTTATTTCAAAGGCGAGGAGAGGGCGGCTGTGCACTGTGTGTCGTTTATGATATATGTAGCAATATATTTCTATGGCACTAACATATTGCGCAATGCGCGATTGATAACGAATGAACAGAGTACATTGTACAGTGTACTGAATTTTCTGTATTATATCTTTAGCCTGAAGGTACTTGAACGCAGTGGGTACCTGAAGGATTATATCAATTATGAAAAACGGAATAAAAATAGTTGTTAGCCTGCTGTTGTTGACAATGGTGGGGTGTGCCGGAGTGAAGAAGATGGAGAACCGTGCTATGATGTCGGCAAACAATTACACCGAACGTGTTGTCGTAGCTGACAGTGTCATCGTTCGTGATAGTGTGTTCATACGCGAAAAGGCCGATACAGTCTTCTTTACCAAATACCGTACCATTTATAAGGAACGGCTGAGGGTTGACACGGTTATCTGCCGTGATACACTGTTTGTTGAAAAAGAGATTGTTGTGGAAAAGAAGTACGATAGTGGCAAAGGCTGCACTGCCGGAGTTTGGGGGGAGTCCCCTGGGGCCTGGCATGGCCTCACCTTGTGAGCACAGCCCTGGC
>CALBKR010000318.1 GCA_937896105.1 uncultured Bacteroidales bacterium | reverse complement strand
TTTTCTATCAGACAAATGCAACAGCCATTCTCGTCGCGCGAGGCAAAGACGCAGTCCTTGCCGCCCACAATGGATGTAACGAGGTCGCCGTCGCGGTCGTTATAGACCACGCCTTGCTCCTCGACAACGGCACGCGCCTCGGGAGTCATCTCCTCTTCTATCACCTCGTATGCCTCCTCGAGTTTCTCAACCTCATCCATCAGCACCGGCGCCCCGGCATCACCCTCGACACAGCATATCCCCTTGCAGTGCGAGAAATTACAGAAGAAATACTCCTGAAAGAGGTCGAATGAGACTATAGTGTTTCCTATCTGTACCATAAGATCAACGGGAATGGCTAAAAAGTAATCTGCTGCGTTACACGAAACCCCAAACATCCTCATTTACTTTAGTAAACTGCGGTATTTGGGGTTTCGCAAGCCTTGCATCTTCTCTTTTTATCCTATCCCCTGTTTTGGAAGGATTTTATTTCTTTTATTTTTAAATCAACGCCTTGCCGGTCATCTCTGCAGGTGCCTCCAAGCCCATAATCTTGAGGATTGTGGGGGCAACATCGGCGAGGATACCGTTCTCGATAGTTGCATTTTCCCTGTTGGTCACATACACGCAAGGAACAGGGTTCAGCGAGTGTGCTGTGTTGGGTGAGCCATCGGCATTCACTGCGTTGTCGGCGTTGCCGTGGTCGGCAATGATGATTGACTCATAACCGTGGTTGCGCGCAGCCTCGATTACATCCTTCAAGCAAGCATCGACAGCAAGCACAGCCTTCTCTATTGCGCTGTACACACCGGTGTGGCCTACCATATCGCCGTTTGCGAAATTAACCACGATGAAATCGAACTTTTCACTGTTTATCTCGTTCACGAGCTTCTCCTTCACCTCGTAGGCGCTCATCTCGGGTTGCAGGTCGTATGTGGCAACCTTGGGCGATGGAACAAGGATGCGCTCCTCGCCCTCATAGGGTGCCTCGCGGCCACCATTGAAGAAGAATGTTACGTGAGCATATTTCTCGGTCTCGGCAATGTGGAGCTGCTTCATTCCCTGCTTTGCCACGAACTCGCCGAGTGTATTCTCCACGTTCTCCTTGTCGAAAAGGATGTGCACGCCGGTGAACTTGGCATCGTACGGTGTCATACAGTAATACTGCAAGCCGGGAATGGTGTGCATACCCTCGGCAGGCATATCCTCCTGTGTGAGCACGATGGTGAGCTCCTTTGCACGGTCGTTGCGGTAGTTGAAGAAGATTACTGCGTCGCCCTCGCCTATGCGACCATCGAAATTGCTGTTCACGATTGGCTTGATGAACTCGTCGGTAACGCCTTCGTCGTATGACTCCTTGACGGCAGCAACCATATCGGTTGCCTGCTTGCCCTCGCCGCTGACGATGAGGTCGTATGCTATTTTAACACGCTCCCAACGCTTGTCGCGGTCCATTGCATAGTAACGGCCGATGATTGTAGCAAGCTTGAGACCTTTTGAGGTCAAATCCTCGATGAAGCCTGCACCGCTCTTGGGGTCGGTGTCGCGGCCATCCATAAAGCAGTGTACAAAAGCGTTCTCAACACCCTGTGACGCCGCAAACTTGTACATTGCCTCGAGATGCTCAAGCGAGCTGTGGACACCGCCGTTAGAGGTAAGACCCATAAAGTGGAGCTTCTTGCCGTTTGCCTTCGCGTACTCAACGGCAGCAACCAGCTGAGGGTTCTGCGCGATTGAGCCGTCGGCAATAGCACGGTTTATCTTGAGCAAATCCTGATACACGACACGACCGCCACCGATATTAAGGTGACCGACCTCGCTGTTACCCATCTGGCCTGCAGGAAGGCCTACGTTCTCACCGCTTGCCTGGAGCTGAGAGTTGGGATATACCGATACAAGATGATCCCAGTATGGAGTGGGAGTATTGAAAATAACATCGCCCTTGCCGTGGTTACCGATACCCCAGCCGTCGAGAATTACCAATAATGCTTTGTTTGCCATAATATTTAAGATGTTTAAATTTTTTACTTTAAAACCGTGATTGGGAACAATGCTTCGGGTGACCATTGCCCAATACACAAAATCTTTGCAAAGATACGGTTTTTTATTCAGTGTTCGGGCATAAAAACGGGAAAATTACAAAAAAGAGGTTCTGAAAGGCGAAAAACAATAAATATTAATTAAATTATTCAAATTAAAGCATAAAAAAGAGCGATTGTAGGGCAAACCTACCGAAAAAGCGGTATCTTTGCCGAAACTATGCGACACCCACTGCACCTCTTCAGCTACTGCCCTAAATGCGGCAGCAATGACTTTGCCGAAAACGATTTCAAGTCGAAGCGTTGCGGCAAATGCGGTTTTGTGTACTATTTCAACCCGTTGGCGGCCACTGTGGGCATAATTACCAACAGCAGGGGCGAGATACTTGTCGCAAGACGCGCAAAAGAGCCTGCTAAGGGGACACTCGACCTGCCCGGCGGCTTCTGCGACAGCTATGAGACCGCCGAAGAGGGTGTAAAACGCGAGATTGAGGAGGAAACAGGCCTGAGAGTGAAAGAGACACGCTACCTGTTCAGCATACCCAACATATACAACTATTCGGGTATGGAGCTGCACACGATGGATCTCTTTTTCCAATGCACGGTGGACGATTGCAGCGCGCTTGTGGCCGATGATTATGTCGCCGACCTGCGATGGATTGCCATAGATAAGTTGAGGAGCGAGGATTTCGGGCTGGCATCGATAAGAAAAGGAATTGAAAAGTTAAAAGGTTAAAACCCAAACAGCCTTTCTGCCCTTTGTAGCCCTTTTAGCCCTTTTAATCCCTCAAGCAAAAAGATAAATATAACACAATATAAAGATGAAAAGAGGTTTTGTTTTTTTGCTGTGCGCTACAGTATGCTTTGGAGCGGCAGCACAGACCGACAACAGCGAGAGGCTGATTGACGAATGTCAGCGTCTCTACTCCGACGGCGAGTACACGACAGCACTGTCACTGCTCGAGGAGATTGACATCAAGGGACTCGACAAGGAGATGAGACAGGAGGTGGAGCTGCTGACAGCCCTCAACACATACGAAAATGATGTGCTGCAAGGACGAGCACTGATGCTGCAATACCTTGCCGACTATCCCGAAAGTGCAAAACGTGAACTGTTGGCCTGCTACATTGCGCAGTCCTACTACCACAGCGGTGACTACGAACAGGCCTGCGAATGGTTCTCGCAATGCAACCTAAAGCGCCTCACCCCGCAGCAGCGCGAGGCCGGGACGCTCTACTATGCACTGTCGCTGATAAACTGCGGCAAAGAGGGGGCTGCAGAGAACCTGTTGCGCAACCTATCGCTCACAAGCAAGAAGAATGCGGCGAATGCGACATTCTACCTCGCTGTCATAAACTACGACCGCGATGAGCTCGAGGCTGCCCACGAGGGTTTCAAAGCCGTTGAGTTCGATGACAGATACTATCTCGAAGTGCCCTATTACCTTGCCGGCATCTACCTGAAACAGGGCGATGTTGCAAGGGCAAAGAGCATATCGGAGCACTTTATCGCCGACCACGGTGCAAAGATACAGGGTATAAGGATGCGTCAGATGCAGGGCGCTGCCGAGTTCCTGCAAGGGAACAATGCTGCAGCAGCCGAGGCTCTGGCAATATATGTGAACAATTTCAATGCTCCGCAACGTATTGCAATGTACCAGCTGGGCAAGAGCCTCTACGAGACAGGCAACTACGACGATGCTCTGAAGATGCTCACCATCTGCGCCGACGGCGATGATGCCATAGCGCAGAACGCACTGCTGCACATAGGTCTTATACACATAGAGAACGAGAACCCCACAAATGCGCGCCTTGCACTGGGACAGGCTGCCGAGATGAGGCACGATGACCGCATACGCGAAGAGGCGCTCTACAACTATGCTATATGCATCCACGAGACAAACTACTCGCCGTTCGGCGAGAGCGTGAAGGTGTTCGAGCAGTTCCTGAACGACTATCCCAACTCGGTACACGCCGACAAGGTGGGCGAACACCTCGTCGAGGAGTACACCAACACACGCAACTACGATGTTGCACTGCAGTCGATAAAGAAAATCAACAACCCGTCGGCAGACATTCTCGAGGCAAAGCAGAAGATGCTCTACCGTATGGGTATACAGGAGTTTATCGATGGCAATATGGACGGTGCAATAGAAAACCTTGACCAGTCGCTCGAGCTCGGACGCTACAACAACAAGGTGAAGGGAAGCGCTCTGTTCTGGAAGGCCGAGGCTCTGTTCCGCAAGGAGGATATGGCAGGTGCACGCACTTTCTACAGCCAGGCGTTGGCAGCCGACGAGCCAAGCAACCGCAAGGCACTATACGGAATTGGCTATACCCATTTCAAAGAGGGCAACTACAGCGAGGCACGCAGTGAGTTCGAGCGTTTCATAAAGGTGGGCGAAAAGGAGGGCTATGAGCTTGTATCCGATGCATACAACCGCATTGCCGACTGCTATTTCTACCAGCGCCAGTTCGACATTGCCGAAGGCTACTACGGCAAGGCGGCGAACATTCACAAGAAGAATGCCGACTACTCGCTCTACCGCCTGGCGCAGATATTGAGCCTCAAGGGCAACAATGTCGAGAGCCTCAGCACACTGAATAACCTGATAACCAACCACCCCAACAGCATATACACCGAACAGGCTCTCTATGAAATGGGGCGCACATATATCAAACAGGAGCAGTTCTACGATGCGATAAACACATATAACAAGCTGATTGCCGATTTTCCGCACAGCGAGACATCGCGACGCGCTGCTGCCGAGAGGGCTATGATATACAACACCGTGGGCGACCACGAGAATGCCATAGCTGCATACAAGGAGATTGTGGAGCAGTACCCCAACAGCGAGGAGGCCAAGGTGGCAATGCAGGACCTCAAGAGCATATATGTAGATATGGGTGAGATTGACCAGTATGTGGAGTTCGCTTCGGGCAAGAAAGGTGTCCAGGAGATACACAGCAGCGAGATTGACACACTGGCATACAATGCCGCCGAGAAGATATACAGCCGTGGCGACCTGACCGAGGCCAAAAAGGCATTTGACGAATACCTGCGCAGCTACCCTGCCGGCGCGTTCAGGCTAAACAGCTACTATTACAAAGGACTTATCTGCTACAACCAGGGCGACGAGGACGAGGCTCTCGAGAACCTTGGCGAGGTGCTGAACTATGCCGACAACAAGTACCGCGAAGAGGCAATGGTTATTTCGGCAAGCATCCATTACGGCCGCAAGGAGTATGACAAGTCAACAGCCCTCTACAAGCAGATTGCCGCCCAAAGCAGCAACGAGGAGCGCAGGAAGGTTGCATACACAAGTATCTTGCAGGCGGCAATAGAACAGGGCAACAACAAGGATATAGTGGACTACGCGACGACAATAGAGAACCACTCGAGCGTTTCACCCGAGCTGAAACGCGAGGCGATATTCCACAGGGCGAAGGCATATCTTGCACTCGACGAAAAGGACAAGGCCATTGAAGACCTTGACCTGCTGGCCGAGGACACACGCACAAAGGAGGGCGCCGAGGCAAAATATATGGTTGCGCAAATTCTGTTCGACGACCAGAGCTACGATTTCTGCGAGGACGAGATTAACAATTTCATCGAGACCGGCACCCCGCACGCTTACTGGATGGCACGCAGCTTCATACTGCTTGCCGACCTCTACACCGTACAGGGCAAGACTCTCGAGGCAAAGCAGTACCTGCTTGCATTGCAAAGCAACTACGAAGGAGAAGACGACATTGCAGAGATGATTAACGAGCGTCTCTCAAAATTAACGACTGACAAAAAACAGAAATGACGATATGAAAAAGGCTCTTTTACTTATTCCGGCATTGGCACTATCGGCCACACTGTATGCACAGACCGACGAGAGGGATGCCGTAGTGAACGTAGAGAACGACTATACCCCCGTAGTCATCGAGGTTGGAAA
>CALBKR010000317.1 GCA_937896105.1 uncultured Bacteroidales bacterium | reverse complement strand
TCTACTTCACCAATGAGAGGAACGGCAACGAGTTTCACAACTCAACAGCCGTGCGCAAGGAGTACAAGGAGACACCCTGGAGAGGCAATTTCTTCTGGAAGATTTTCCTTAACGCATATATCGCCTATGTCGACAACCAGGAGAGGATGTCGCCACGTTTCCAACAGTTCATAAAGGCCGTGCAGGCAAGATATGGCACAGACATTCCACAGGAGCTACGCAACGAGTTCCGCAGAGGGAGCCTGCCGCTGATGAAATACACCAACATTCTCACCTTCAACTCACGTGCGATAATGCTGTGCGTTGCTATGCTTGCAGGACATATGTGGCTATACCTGTTCTACGAACTGGTGATACTGATGATACTTTTCTTCTATATGCAGCAACGCCACGAGAGGCTGTGCAGCAGACTCACCAAAAAGATTGAGAGCGGATATGAGTACAATTAAAGGCATCATCTTCGACTACGGCGGCACCATCGACACCAACGGCATACACTGGGGCGAGGTTATTGCCGGGCAGTACGCACGTGCAGGCATTGCTCTGGAGCGCGACACCTACCGCGATGCATATGTCCACGGCGAGCGCACCCTTGCAAAGTCGCCCATCATAAAACCCGAGGACACCTTCCATACCCTGCTGAAGAAAAAGATTGCCCTGCAGTTCGAGTACCTGAAGGAGCACACCGACCCGTCGCAGTTCACAAGCGAGAAGGCCGATGAGATTACTGGCGGCTGTTATAACAAGGTTTTGAAAACACTCGCCACCAGCCGCACAATTGTAGAGCAGCTATCGGCACAATACCCGCTTGTCCTTGTCACGAATTTCTATGGCAATATGCCGGTCGTGCTCAAGGAATTCGGCCTCGACAGCTGTTTCGGCAGCATCATCGAGTCATCGGTTGTCGGCATACGCAAGCCCGACCCTGCACTCTTTGCGCTTGGCGTCGATGCACTGAAACTACAGGCCGATGAGGTTGTTGTCATAGGCGACTCCTACCGCAAGGATATATATCCAGCGGCAACACTCGGGTGCAAGACGGTGTGGCTGAAGAACATCTGCTGGGCAGAAGAACCCATTATTGAGGGATATGCCCCAACAGCCATCATAAGCGACATCAGCCAGTTGCCCGATGCCATAACAGCCATCACAAAGCAAGAACCATAACAGCCGGAGTAATGTTCTATAATGGTACAACCCGATTTTTAACCAGCAAAAAGTACCATTATGAAACAGAAACTGACCGTTACCGCACTGTTTGCTGCCATATGCAGCATTGTTAGTGCGCAGATTTCACCCGAAAATTACACTGCAATGCACAGCGACAGCAGCTGGCATTTCACATTCGACTACGACACCCCCAAGCCCAAGAGCGATGAGGGGATGCTCATTGTCACCCACCTGTGTACTCCCGACACCTGCATAAGCACAGCCACACGGCACATACAGGGAAAGAGATACGCCAAACGTTATGTCAAGCGGCACGGCGAACAGCCCACACTGCAACGCCACGGCCCGAGCAGTCACACCATAGCTGTCCCGGAAGAGGCTGTATATGACACCGTCTACGGCATTACCTACTGCGAGTAC
>CALBKR010000316.1 GCA_937896105.1 uncultured Bacteroidales bacterium | reverse complement strand
CTGCAATGTCGGATGTGACATAGTATCCGCCTTCAAAGTTCATACCCCAGCCGCTTGCCCCATTGGAGAAGTTGTTCCCCAAAGGCACGTTGAACTGCCAGTCGACATTGAAATAGCTGTCCAGAGATATCTGTGCCTTGCCCTTTGACGGTATGCACACAATGGCAGACAAGAGCGCTATGTAAAATAAATTTCGTAGACTTTTCATATTCTTGGAATTTAATTGATGACTATTTTTTCAGATAAGGCGACTGCTCAAAAGCCTGGTCTATTGCCACCATTGTGCGTGACAGGCTCAGGTTGTTGCCGTTAAGCAAACCACAGATGTAGGCATTCCACACCACGGTGAGCTTGTCGTTAAGAGGAGTAGGCGAGTTGGTATCTACAAGCTCGCCAATGATTGAGCCGGTGCTGTAGCTGTAGGAGAAGGAGTAGGGATAGTACCATCCCCATCCGCCCCAGTTCCAATAGCCGGGATAGCTGTTCCACCAGGGACCGGGACCATACGAAGTGAAGTAATAGGTGGTGTTGACATAACTGAGCTGTAACACGATATCAGCCTCGTCGACATTATCGGCAAGGGCATAACCGGCTACTGCCAGTTTGGCACCGAATGCATCGATTATCTTCTCGGAATTGGCATTGTTCCAGTAAGTCGTTTTCTCGCTGTTGTCGATAATGAGAATACTGTCGATGAGATAAAAGGTTTCAAATGACTTGAAATCGGTACCCGGGTCGTAGTTAGTGTACACGAGATAGCTGTTATCCAATTCGTCGGTGTCGGGGTCTTTCTGGCACGACACGAGCAGTGCGGCCACAGAGAGTGTCAGGATTAGTAATTTTTTCATAACAGTTCATTTACTGGGTTAATCACTTTTTTAAATTAAGCCTGTGCTCGGGGTTCTTTATTATAGGCTTGCCGCTGCTGTCAACCTTGACAAGAGAACTGTCCTCCATTATCATAAAGCTGACCGGCGCCTTGCCTCTGTTCCCCGATACCAGTTCAAGAATGGTTGCAGTGCTGTCGTTCACACCCACAAGTATAAAGGCATCGCCATTATCGGTCTGTGTAGCGATACCCTCGTCGACATAGTCGGTGGTAATGGTGTAGGTGCCGTCACTATTCAGGTTAACGGTACGCACTGCAAGTATTACATCGGCAATTGCATTGCCATCCATAGGAGATGTACCTTCGAAGATGAAGGTCTGAGCATCGGCTATCGTGGAGTCGTTTACGGCATATATGCTATCCTCCTCGATAACCATTCCGTTCTGCGCCGGCTTTTCCTTAGCGTTGTTGCAGGCCGACAGCGATAGCGTGGCTGCAGCCACAGTAAAAAATACAAACCTTTTCATTGCTTTGCTGTTTTTTGGTTATCCGAAGAGATAACACAACAAGGCAGATGCAGGTTTAATATTATTTGTTTATAAAATAAAAAAATGGTTATAGAATAAAATCCCTGCAAGGCGTGCCTTGCAGGGATTTTATTCTATAATTATCGGAAATTTTGCCTTACTCCAAGAAGGCCTTTCCAGCTTTGGGAACTACCGGCACTGCAACGTCCGATGCATCGCCGGGCAACAT
>CALBKR010000315.1 GCA_937896105.1 uncultured Bacteroidales bacterium | reverse complement strand
CTTGCGAATATGATAAGACGCCACGTGCCCGATGCACGCGTGTGCATAGGACACGGACAGATGGAGCCTGCCGAGCTTGAAAAGCGGCTGTACGAATTCATTAACCACGACCACGATGTGCTCATTGCCACATCTATCGTAGAGAACGGTATCGACATACCCAATGTAAACACAATAATAATCAACCAGGCTCAGAATTTCGGTCTGAGCGACCTGCACCAGATGCGCGGCCGCGTGGGTCGCGGCAAGCGCAAGGCATTCTGCTATATGCTGACCCCACCGCGCGAGAACCTCAACACCGATGCACGCCGGCGCCTCGAAGCCATCGAGAGTTTCAGCGAACTGGGCAGCGGAATGAATATTGCAATGCAGGACCTCGACATACGCGGAGCCGGCAACCTGCTCGGTGCCGAGCAGAGCGGTTTCATCGCCGACCTTGGTTACGAGACATACCAGAAGGTGCTTGCCGAGGCTGTACGTGAGCTTAAGGAGGATGAATTTGCCGACATACTGATGCAGGAGGAGAATGAAGAGACAGCCGACAACTATGTAAAGGAGTGCTTTGTGGAGAGCGACCTTGAGTTGCTGTTCCCTGCAATATATGTCCCCGACAGCAACGAACGAATACTATTGTACCGTGAACTCGACTCACTGACAACAAACAAGGAGATTGAGACATTCAGGGCAAAGATGGCAGACCGCTTCGGCAAGATACCGCCCGAGGGCGAGGAACTTATCAGGATGGTAACCCTGCGCCACAAGGCACAGAGTCTGGGTGTTGAAAAGATTTACCTCAAAGGCGGCAGGATGAGTTTGTTCCTTGTCGACACGCGCAACGAGCGCTACTATGCAAGCGAACTGTTCGGCGGCATTATCGGATATATCTCAACAAGCCAATTCAAATGTCAGGTACGTGAAGGGGGCGGACGATGCATAATCACCGTTGAAAACGTGAAAAATGTTGAGACTGCACTCGCTTTTGTCGAAGAGATACAACGCCATACAAGCGTGCAACAGCCATAATGGCAACCTTTTAGTTGCAAATGCGACAAAAAAAGGTTACATTCGCACATATATTATAGCATAACCAATAGAACAATTAAAATATGCACAAGACCAAACTATTATGCTGCGTTGCAGCGATGCTGCTGTCTACAGGTACGATGGCACAAAAAGACAATGGAGGCATCGACGAAGCAATGCTCAAGGAGTTGAGCGAAAGCTTCAGGCCGTCAACAGCCGAGAAGGCTTTGCAGAACATTATGCTTTCCAAACCAATTAAGGAATTGGCACTGAACCAGGAGAACCTTAACGAACTGGATACCTATTTCAGTCACAGTGTACCATCGAAGGGCATTACTGACCAGAAATCATCGGGTCGTTGCTGGCTGTTCACCGGTATGAATGTGCTGCGTGCAAAAATGATTGCAAGCGAGAACCTCGAGACCTTCGAGTTCTCACAGGTTTACAACTTCTTCTTTGACCAGTTAGAGAAATCGAACCTGTTCCTTCAGGGTATCATCGATACGCGCAAGAGCCCTATCGACGACCGCACTGTGGAGTGGTTGCTCAAGCACCCGTTGAGCGATGGTGGAACATTCACCGGCGTAGCCGATTTGATAGCGAAATATGGCGTTGTCCCCAAAGGTGTGATGAAGGAGAGTTTTACCAGTGACAACACCGCAGCTTTCTCGTCACTGCTCACCAGAAAACTGCGCGAGTTCGCAATTGAACTGCGCACGGCACACGAGAACGGTGCAAAGGAGAAGGAACTTCTGAAGATGAAAAAGGAGCAGTTGAAGGTTGTGTACAAGATGCTGGCGAATGTCTATGGTGTTCCACCTACCGAATTTATGTGGGCACCGAAGGATGCAAACGGCAAATACCGCGAGGAGCCGCAGATGTATACCCCGAAGAGCTTCTATGAGAAATATCTCGGCATCAACCTGCAGGATGATTATGTGATGCTTATGAACGACCCCACACGCCCATACTGGAAGAGTTATGAGATTGAGTACGACCGCCACCTTTACGACGGGCACAACTGGCTCTATGTAAACCTGCCGCTCGAGGAGATTAAGGCAATGGCAATTGCATCGATAAAGGATAGCACAATGATGTATTTTTCGTGCGATGTAGGCAAGTTCCTTAACAAAGACCGCGGGACACTCGACATTGCTAACTATAACTACGAAGAACTTTTCGGGGTCGAGTTCGGGATGGACAAGCGTGAGCGCATAATGACATTCGACAGCGGTTCGTCACACGCTATGACACTGATGGCTGTAGACCTTGACAAGGATGGCAACCCAAAGAAATGGCAGGTAGAGAACAGCTGGGGTGCAGGTTCTGGCTTCAACGGCACTCTGATAATGACCGACGAGTGGTTCGACGAGTATATGTTCCGTCTTGTCGTGGATAAAAAATATGTACCGGCAAAGGTGCTTGATGTGCTAAAGCAGAAACCGACAATGCTCCCTGCTTGGGACCCTATGTTCACACCGGAAGAGTAAACGCATTATCAACAAAACATCCATAGAGGACGGCTTATGCTGTCCTCTTGTTTTGCCGGGACAAGAATTAATTATCACTAAAACCAATTGCAACAATTGAAAAAAACAATAAATCAGGAAACGGCAGGGGATATTTTTGAGCTAATTTTGCACCGCTAAAAAAATCACTATGACAATAAACTACAGTTTCAAAAGCATGATAAAGAAGTACGTAAGCACAAGTGCCGTACTTATTATCTGCACCATACTGGCACTTATCTGCGCCAATTCACCGCTGAAGGATGATTATTTTGCTTTGTGGCAGAATGATGTAACGCTCTCTATCGGCAACTTCAACCTTTTCAGCCACAACGGACACCAGATGACACTGATGCAGGTTATAAATGATTTCCTGATGGCAATATTCTTCCTCTCTGTGGGGCTTGAAATAAAGCGGGAGATGCTTGTTGGCGAGCTCTCATCGAGACAGAAAGCGATGTTGCCCATCATCGGAGCCTGTGGCGGTATGCTCATCCCGGTAGTGCTGTTCTGGTTGGTATGCCCCAATGATGCCGATATGCTGCGCGGTGTAGCAATTCCTATGGCTACCGACATTGCATTCTCGCTTGGCGTGCTCTCCATCTTCAGCAAGAGGGTGCCGGCCGGGCTCAAGATTTTCCTTGCTGCATTGGCCGTTGCCGATGACCTTGGCGGCATCATTGTCATTGCAATATTCTACTCTTCGACAATACATACCACATACCTGTTGGCTGCCGTAGCCTGTATTATACTGCTTATCCTGGGCAACCATTTCAAAGTGATGAAGAAATCGTTCTACCTCGCACTGGGACTTGCACTGTGGTATGCAATGCTGAATTCGGGAATACACGCAACAATCGCCGGCGTAATTGTGGCTTTCTGCATCCCGGCATCTATCCGTAACGGCTCGCCACGCTACATAGAACGCATAAGAGAGAATATCAACAGTTTCCCGGTAACCAACATCGACAGCAAGCATCACACCGTTATCCTGAACCACGATGAGATACAGAAACTCAAGAGCATAGAGTCGGCAGCCGACAAGCTTATCAGCCCATTGCAAGACCTCGAGGACAACCTGAGCAAGATTATCGGTTACATTGTAATCCCTCTGTTCGCATTTGCAAATGTAGGAATCGACCTTGCCGAAATGTCGTTCGGCGATATGTTCACCGGTGTAGGGCTCTCGGTTATGATAGGCCTGGTAATAGGAAAGTTCGTCGGTGTATTCACTTTCTCGTGGATAGCAATCAAATGCAAGGTTGTATGCCTGCCGAAGGGGTGCGACTGGAAGGCATTCGCCTCGGTTTGTATGCTGTGCGGTATCGGACTCACAGTGTCGATATTCATTGCCGACCTCTCCTACGCTACAGTTGAGGGCAATGGTACACAACTATTGAACCAGGCGAAACTGGGTATTCTGTGCGGTTCGGCAATATCAGCGATAATAGGTTGCTTCCTGCTCAACCGCAACCTGCCCCGAGAGGCTGTAAATCAGTAATCGCGCACATTGGCAAGCCGCCATACACAAAGGGCGGCGGCACGTGTGATATCGGTCAATTTCGGATAGATTATCTTTTCAGAGCTGTCCGACGGACGATGGTAATCGGGATGCCCTTCGGTGTGATACCACACGATGGGTATCCCTTTTCTTGCGAACGGGGCGTTGTCGCTGCCGCCTATGAGGTTCTGCGATGCATTATAGAAGGGCTTGAAGCAGAAGCCGTGCTTCTTGACATCGGCACGCAACCACTCACCGAAAAGCGGATTGCCGGCACTGTACATATAACTCAGATGCATCGGCTCCTCGACCGGGCCACGCCCTATCATATCAAAGTTCATATAGGCCGAAATATCCGATAAAAAGGGACATTTCTTTACAAAGAAGCGTGAACCGAGCAACCCCTTCTCCTCACCATCCCAAAAGGCGAACACTATTGTACGACGAGGCTGTTTCCCGGTAGCTTTCACAGCCTTTGCTATCTGCAGCACAGCCGACACGCCCGAGGCATTGTCATCGGCACCATTAAAACAGTTGTCACCTGTGAGCGTGCTGTCTACGCCCAAGTGGTCGTAATGCGCACCGACTACCACATAGCCCGGCTCCTTGCCCGGTATAACAGCAAGGATATTCTTCATTTCACGTTTTTCGCAACCTCGGGCAAGAAGGCCGGAAAGGTCAAGGTCTGCCTCGGTAACCCAATTGTTCTGATTTTTCACCGCAATGAAAGGCTGGAAATAGCCTGTTGCGTCAAACGGTTGCACACCCCATCCCTTTAGCAGTGAAACAATATATTCTGCCGCAATGGAGCTGCCACGTGTGCCTGCATCGCGCCCCTCGACAAGGTCACCGGCAAGGAAACCTATAATTGAGCGTGCACTCTCCTCGGTAATGGTCTCGTAACCCCGTTTCGGCATTTTCTGTGCAAAGGCAACCGAACTGCACAAAAACATAGACGTTGCCACAAAAAAAGACAATATCCTATTCATCCTTTCAAACATTGATTCCAATTTTGCCGTAAACATAACAATTTTTCGCAAGAAGTTAAAATCCTCACATCCCGAACATCGTAATATTTGATACCATTATCACAAAAAACACATTTACTGCCCCACCAGGCGATGATTTTAACAATACATTTATTCTCAACAGGATATGCCCTATTTCAGAAATCAACAACCTGTTGAAAACTTTATTTTATTTTTCTTTTGGAAAATGGTGGGGAATTGTGGGGAATTGTGTAATTTTGGAACGAATATTATATTTTCCGGATAAAATATGCGTTTCATTGGCAACATAGAGGCAAAAAGCGACAGCAAAGGCAGGGTGTTCCTCCCCGCCTGCTTCCGCCGCATACTGCAGGATGCAGGGTGCGAGAAGGTTATGCTGCGCAAGGATGTGTACCAGGATTGCCTTGTGCTCTACCCCGAGAAGAGCTGGAATGAACAGCTCGACCTGCTACGCAGCCGCCTCGACCGCTGGAACGCCGCACCCCAGATGTTATTCCGCCAGTTCGTAGCCGACGTCGAAGAGTTGAGTCTTGACAGCAACGGCCGCATACTGTTGCCAAAGAGATATATGACAATGGCAGGTATAATACAGGAGGTGCGTTTCATCGGAATGGACGACACTATTGAGATATGGGCAAAGGAGAAGCTCGAAAAGCCGTTTATGAACCCTGCCGATTTCAGTCGTGAACTGGAGAAGATTATGACAGCAGAGAAAGGAGGCAACAATGAGTAATGCTGAGGTATACCATACACCTGTCCTTCTCAAGGAGAGCGTGGACGGGATGGAGATTGCCGACAGCAGCATCTGCATAGATGTTACATTCGGCGGCGGCGGACATTCGCGCGAGATACTCTCACGCCTGGGAGCAAAAGGGCATCTTTACAGTTTCGACCAGGACGAGGACGCCGAAAAGAATGCGCCCGAAGACAAGCGCTTCACCTTTGTACGCGGCAACTTCAGGTTCATATACAACTTTATGCACTACCATAATGCAACAAAAGTTGATGCGATACTTGCTGACCTTGGCGTGTCGGGACACCATTTCGATGACGAGACACGCGGATTCTCGTTCCGCTTCGATGCCAAACTCGATATGCGTATGAACAAACGTGGCGGAGAGACAGCCGCCGACCTGTTAAACAGAGCAAGCGAAGAGGAGCTGGCAAGGATATTCAAACTATACGGAGAACTCAATTGCGCACGCAAACTGGCAGCAAAGATTGTAAAGGCAAGGGCAGCAAAACCCATTGAGCGCGTAAACGAACTTATTGAGATAGCGAAGCCTTTCTGCCCCCCACAGCGCGAGAAGAAGGAGATGGCAAAGATTTTCCAGGCTCTGCGCATTGAGATAAACAAGGAGGTCGAGGCCTTGCAAGAGATGCTCGTTGCTGCAAAAGACCTGCTTAAACCCGGCGGCCGCCTGGTGGTAATAACATACCACTCCATCGAGGACCGTATCGTAAAGAACTTTATGAAGAGCGGCAATTTCGAGGGCAGGCTCGAAAAGGATTTTTTCGGCAACAGCACCTCGCCGTTCGATATGAAAAAGGTCATTGCACCTACCGAAGAGGAGCAGGAACGTAACCCACGTTCACGCAGCGCCAAGTTAAGAGTGGCAACCAAGAAAGAGATATAGTTATGGGCAAGAAGAATAGGAAAAAACGCAAAGAAGGTATCTTCAACTATTTGATGGGCGGCCGCTTCTTCATCAGCGATATCTTTACAAAGAATGCTCTGCTTATGGGAATGATAGTTGTCTACTCTTTCATATATGTAAGCAACCGCTACCAGCACGAACAGGAACTGGTAAGAATAGACAAACTTACAAAAAGAAGAAACGAGATAAGAAACAACCTACTCATATTGGAAAGCGATTTTGCACATAAATCGTCCAGAATAGAAGAACTGCTGAATAGTGGAGAAAATGAGTTTCAGCCTATGTCAACACCATATTTGATAGACCTGACAGATAAAGCCAAATAGAAGATATGTTCAAGTTCCGCTCAAATTCCGTACTACGATTCAACCTGCTGGTGATATGTATTTTCACCTTAGTGGGCGTATGGATTATAGGCAAGGCTGCCATAATAATGTTTGTAGAGAGGGATCATTGGAACAAGATAAAGGAGAAGAACTTCAAACGGAATGTACCAATAGAGGCACGCCGTGGCAATATACTCGCCGATGACGGAAACCTTATCGTGAGCACCTTGCCACAATATAGGTTAAAGTTCGACTTTGTATATATAAACGACGATGACAAGAAGGATGAGGAGAGGGGCAATGCACAAAGGGACTCGATATGGAACAAGCATCTGCACGAGCTGTGCGTGGGAATGAATGAGATACTCCCCGGCACAAGCGTTGCAGAACTTGAAAGACGATTCAAAGAAGGCAGGGAACAGCGCCGTGGCGGTTATGAGCCTTATCGTGGCAACATCTCCTACTCGCAATATCAGGAGATTCAGAAACTGCCCATCATCAAGGAAGGTCGCAGATACAGCGGCTGCTACACCAAGGATAACACTGAGCGCAAGAATATTCTGGGCAACACAGGAAACAGCACATTCGGCGTTGCGAGAGTGGTAGAACTGAACGGCAGGAAAGTTCTTGAGACAACCGGACTCGAGAAGGTTTACAACGAATACCTGCAAGGCGAGGAGGGTGTCGGCACAAGAGCAAAGATAGGCGGCAAATGGATACTTCGCGAAGACAGGCAGCCAAAAGACGGGTACGATGTACAGACTACGCTGAACACAAAGATGCTCGACATCTGCCGCACCGCACTTGAAAGGGAACTCAGAGCCAAGTCCCTGGCTGCCGGCTGGGCAATATTGATGGAAACGAAAACCGGTGACATAAAGGCTGTTGTAAACCTTGCACGCCACGTCAAGGATAACGGAATCGTTGTATACACAGACACAATCGGTGAAGTCATATCCAAGGTATATAGTAAGGAGAGGAAAGACACTGCAATATATAAGGAGACCAGAAACCTCGCGTTTGGCGACATTAACCAGCCCGGTTCAATATTCAAGACTGTAGCTTTGACAGCCATACTCACCGATGGCAAACTTACAACAAAGGATTCGGTATACTCTTACAAAAAGATGGTTTGTAGTTTCGACGGCCATAAAATCAGTGACGAGATGTACCGCGATAATGGTACGGGCAAATACAGTATGAGCGATGCAATGATGTATTCATCGAATATCGGACTTGTCCAATTTACAAGGAACGCTTACATTAACAACCCGTCGGAGTACACTAACACGCTGAAGCGCTTCGGCCTGACACAGAACTACAGGATTCTTGGCGAGGATGAGCAGACACCAAGTTTCCCGGAGCCAGGAAACCCACAAGGCAACCACTTGAAATGGGACAAATACAGCATCAACTCGCTGGGTATGGGATATGCCATCAATATGACCGGAATAAATATTGTCTCCTTCTACAACACCATAGCCAACGGTGGAAAACAGGTACAACCGCGCCTGGTGAAGGCAATCCTCGACGACGGAAAAGTTGTAAAGAGTTTCCCGACAAAGGTTCTTAACGAACAGTTGTTCCCTAAAGCCGTAGCAGACACTATTACAGGTATGCTCATAAAAGTGGTGAACGGCAAAACCATTGACAGGGTCAACACCTGGCGAATGGGAGTGAATGAGGGACGCGACGGAACAGGAAAGAATGCATATTCAGAACATATGACCATCGCCGGAAAGACTGGCACCGCCCTTTCGTACAGGAACCCGAAAGACAAGTTGCTCAGTTTCTGCGGTTTCTTCCCTGCCGAAGAACCGGAATACACCCTTATCGTACAGATAAAATACGATTACGCCATAGACCCGAGACCCGAAAAAATAAAGGACGATGAAGGCTATGGAGGCGGAAGCACATCGGCATTGGTATTCAAGGAGATTGCCGAAAAGATAATGGCCGAGAGATTCGCTACTCCACTGGAAAAAGCAGGCAACGAAAAACCGTCAAAGCCAAAGATTAAACGTGGTAACCTAAAAGAATCAAACCAGCTGTTGGTCGATATCGGATTACAGGACAGCATATTTCCTATTGAAAAAGGAAAAGAATGGGGAGATATCAAATTCGGCAAGGACGGGAATGCAAAACCTGCCACAGTCAAAATCGATACTGACAAAGTACCTGATGTAAAGGGAATGGGCGCGAAGGATGCCACATACCTATTGCAGGAATGCGGTCTTGATGTAAAGATAACCGGATACGGAACAGTCAAGAAACAGAGCATCGAACCCGGCAAGAAAATTGTGGAAGGCGCAACCATAGAACTGATACTGCAACCGTAAATTGTTTAACGCAAACCGATAACAGCAAATGAAACTAAGCGAAATACTCAGAGAAACACAATGTACCCGTATGGTATTACCCAAGGAAGAGGTCGACATACGGGGAATAAATATAGATTCACGGCTTGTGCAAGAGGGTGATATGTTCATAGCACTAAGAGGCACGCAGACCGACGGACACCAATATATCGCATCGGCCGAGGAGCGCGGCGCGGCAGCCATTGTGTGCGAGACGATACCCGACAGGCAATCGCCCGATGTCGCATACATCATATTCCCTAACGTGCAGGATGTAGCCGGCAAGTTGGCAACATCCTTCTATGGAAACCCGTCACAGAAGCTGAAGCTTGTAGGTGTTACCGGTACAAACGGAAAGACTACCATAGCCACACTGCTGTACGAGCTCTTCCATAGGATGGGGCACAAGTGCGGTCTGCTTTCGACAGTGTGCAACTACATCGATGGAGAGGCTTATCCTTCAACCCACACAACACCCGACGCAATCTCGCTCAACAAGCTATTGGCGCAGATGGTCGATGCCGGATGCGAGTATGCATTTATGGAGGTAAGCTCACACGCATTGGCGCAACAGCGTACCGGAGGTCTTGAGTTTGCCGGCGGCATATTCACAACCCTGCCCCGTGACCATATGGCCTTCCACGAGAATATGGAGAACTACCTGAAGGCAAAGAAGAGTTTCTTCGACAACCTGCCGCGAAACGCATTCGCCATTACCAATCTCGATGACAAAAATGGCTCGGTAATGGTACAGAATTGCAAGGGTGATGTCAAGAGCTACTCAACACGCACTATCAGCGACT
>CALBKR010000314.1 GCA_937896105.1 uncultured Bacteroidales bacterium | reverse complement strand
CTGCATCTCGCGCTTCATCGTCGACTCGATAAGGTCGCCGAGCGTTGCTGTGGCAACAACGACTATTGCCATACCTGTCCACTCCCAAAGCGACATTATGTCGCTGAATTGAGAAAGTGCAATGCCTGCACCCACTGCCGCCAATGCGCCTCCGGCAAAACCCTCCCAGGTCTTCTTTGGCGATACGCGCTCAAACATCTTGTGGCGTCCGAGTGTGCATCCGAAGAGGAATGCGCCGGTGTCATTGAACCAGATGAAGATGAATATCGACAGCGGCAACAGGAAATTGTATGTTTCACCTATCTTTGCTCCCCCTGTCGAGAGAAGACACAACAGTGCAAAGGGCAAAGCTGCATACACCTGGCTGAAGATGAAATAGGCAAGGTTGTCCATCGGTTTGCTCTTTGTGTCGAACAACTGGCGTATCATTGCAAATACAACAAGCAATATATAAGGTGCGAACAACGGCAAAGCCGGTTCGGTGGCCTCTTTCAAATGGAATGTGGCATACATTGCACCGAACAGGCACAGGCTGCACAGCATTGCCAGCCAGGTGCTGAAGGTGGTCTTCTTGTATTTGTGTATCAGTGAACAGAACTCTCTGACAGAGAGCATAGAGACAATGGCAAACAATACGCCGAATGTGTATTTGTTGCAAAGTATGCCGCCTAATAGCGTAACTGCGAATATCGCTCCCGTAACTACTCGTGTGAGAAAGCCTTTCATAGTCTTATAGTTTTGTGGTGTTTTTTTACTGCTTTGTTCCGTCAGCCTCTGCGGTTGCGGTGTTGTCGTCTGTTGTTTCATTGGCAGTTTCTGCCTCTACCGGCTCTGTTGCCGCCACTGTATCTTCGTTTTCTGCCTCAACGACAGCCTCGGAATCCTTCTCCTCCTTGCCGAATATCTCCTCACTGCGCGAAGCCCAAGGGCGTTTGCCGAAAATCTTCTCAACATCCTCGGCAAAAATAACCTCTCTCTCGATTAGTATCTTTGCCAGTTCGGCGTGTCCCTCCTTATGCTCGTTTAGCAGCTTCTTGGCTCTTTCGTACTGCTCGGTTATCATCTTGTGCACCTCGGCATCAATTCTCTCTGCGGTCTTTTCGCTGTAGGGACGGTTGAAAGAATACTCCTGGTTGTTGTAGTAGCAAAGGTTCGACAGCTCGTCGCTCATACCTGCGTATGCCACCATTGCATACGCCTGTTTGGTCACACGCTCAAGGTCGTTCATCGCACCTGTTGAAATGTGCCCGATGAAGCACTCCTCGGCAGCGCGTCCGCCAAGTATCGAGCACATTTCGTCGAGCATCTGCTCCTTGGTTGTTATCTGGCGCTCCTCGGGCATATACCAGGCTGCTCCAAGAGCCCTGCCGCGTGGAACTATGGTAACCTTGATAAGCGGGTTGGCGTGTTCGAGGAACCACGAGATGGTGGCGTGGCCCGCTTCGTGTATTGCGATGGACTCCTTCTCTTTTTGTGTCATCACCTTTGTCTTCTTCTCAAGGCCACCGATGATGCGGTCGATTGCATCGAGGAAGTCCTGCTTGTCGACAGCCTTTTTGTGGTTGCGTGCCGCTATAAGCGCAGCCTCGTTGCAGACATTGGCAATGTCGGCGCCCGAGAAACCGGGTGTCTGGCGTGACAGGATATCAACATCGACCGATGGGTCGAGTTTCAGTGGGCGCAGATGTACTCCGAACACCTCCTTGCGCTCGTTGAGGTCGGGAAGGTCTACGTGTATCTGCCTGTCGAAACGTC
>CALBKR010000313.1 GCA_937896105.1 uncultured Bacteroidales bacterium | reverse complement strand
CTCGCAGCAAAGTTAGACGAATATGGTATACCATACCAGCGCCCTGTAGGCGGTCACGCACTCTTTGTAGATGCCGATATGGTACTCTCTAACGTGCCCAAAGAGGAGTTCCCGGCGCAGACCCTTGCCATCGAGCTCTACCTCGAAGCCGGCGTCCGTGGCTGCGAAATCGGCTACATCCTTGCCGACCGTGACCCTGTGACCCGTGAGAACCGCTTCGGCGGCCTCGACCTGTTGCGCCTCTGCATCGCCCGCCGCGTCTACACCAACAATCATATGGATGTCATTGCCGCAGCGCTCAAGAACGTGTACGACCGCCGCGACACCATCCGCCACGGCGTCCGCATTGTTTGGGAGACAGAACTGATGAGACACTTTACCGTCAAGTTGGAGAGAATAGAGGATTAACAAAGAGAAAAAGCGAATACAACACTCATCCCCAAGCCTGCAGGCTTGGGGATGAGTGTTTGGGCGAATATTTTACAACTATTTAATTTTTCCGTATTTGAGTTCGCTTTTTAAAATCTCATATACATAGGCAGAACTTTCAATATATAGTCCAGTATTCTCGTCCGTTAGCTTTGCAAAAGTATCGGAATTATGAAAAACATTAAGAGCCTCAGGCAGGTCACACCCCTCATCATCCATTAGATAAATGATAATATCTTTTGTTATTCCTTCTATAAGGTATTGTACTCTCTTATTCATATTTTCTTAAGGTATTTTATAGCATCTGCCGAGTGAAAGAAATACTGCGAAGATATTTTCTTGTAACGCAAACCATTCACAAGCATTGGCAAATCAATAATGCCATCGTCAAAGTTACGGAAAAGCGTTGCAATTGTATCGTCGGCAACAGGGCCTACAACTATGTCGAATGAGTGTGTTGGATGAATGTTGTTCTTGCTGCGATTAGCCATAACAAACAACGCCCACTCCTCTGAAGGAGCATCAAAACGCTTGACTGATAAATTATCCAATGCAGCCTCGTCAAAATCAAACTCGTTTATAACAGGCTCACCACCATATATGGTAGCAGTGCGCTTAGCCATTTCATAAGCCTGTTCTTTAATCTCTGTCAAATAAAACCCCTGCCCGAAATCTTTGTATGGCTTGCACTTGGCAAGGTCGATATGTTCTATAGCAACATTAGAACCGTGATAAAGTATCATAGGATGCCCCCTCCATTA
>CALBKR010000312.1 GCA_937896105.1 uncultured Bacteroidales bacterium | reverse complement strand
CGACAACGCCCGCAACTACAGCCAGTGCGACTCACTGTTGCTCGGCGACAAGTGCGGTGCCCACACATTCCCATATATGGACATACACAACAACAGCGCCATAGTTGAGCACGAAGCGACTACATCGAAGATATCCGAAGACCAGCTCTTCTACTGCAACCAGCGAGGTATCGGCACCGAGGAGGCTATCGGACTCATCGTCAACGGCTATGCACGCGAGGTGCTGAACAAGCTCCCGATGGAATTTGCCGTCGAGGCGCAGAAACTGCTGAGCGTATCGCTCGAGGGCGCAGTAGGATGATTTAAAAAGAGGATTATGGAAAATTTACTTGAAATAAAGAACCTTCACGCCACCATAGATGGCAAAGAGATACTTAAAGGCATAGACCTCACCATAAAGGCCGGCGAGGTACACGCCATAATGGGTCCCAACGGTTCGGGCAAGAGCACACTCAGCAATGTGCTCGTGGGACACCCAGCCTACACCGTTACCGAGGGTGAGATAATATATAAAGGAAAGAACCTTCTTGAACTCGCTCCCGAGGAGCGCAGCCACGAGGGGCTCTTCCTCTCGTTCCAATACCCTGTGGAGATACCGGGAGTGAGCATCACCAACTTTATGCGTGCAGCCATAAACGCAAAGCGCGAATACCTGAAGCAGGAGCCGATGAGCGCAAGCGATTTCCTGAAACTGATGCGTGAGAAGCGTGCGCTTGTCAACCTCGACAGCAAGCTCGCCAACCGTTCAGTCAACGAAGGTTTCAGCGGCGGTGAGAAGAAACGCAATGAGATATTCCAGATGGCAATGCTCGAGCCTACCCTGAGCATCCTCGACGAGACCGACTCCGGCCTTGACATCGATGCCCTGCGCATAGTGGCCGAAGGTGTCAACAAGCTAAAGCGCCCCGACACTTCAAGCATTGTCATAACACACTACCAGAGACTGCTCGACTACATCAAGCCCGACATCGTACACGTGCTCTACAACGGCAGGATTGTGAAGACCGCAGGCCCGGAGCTTGTACAGGAGCTTGAGGAACGCGGATACGACTGGATTAAAAACGAGAACCCGCAATGAGCCACGAACAGGAGTACATAGAGATATTCGGGCAGAACAGGGAACTTATCGAGAAGCCCTGTGCTGCACTCCTCAACCGCGACCGTGAGCAGGCCTTCGCACGTTTCAAGGCAACAGGCTTCCCCACTTTCAAGGATGAGGCTTGGCGCAACACCCACGTAAAGGATAAGTTCGCTGCCGACTATGGTATGAACCTCGGCCGTGCTGTTGCAGATGTAAACATTGTCTCACTATTCAACTGCGATGTCCCCAACCTCAAGGCACACAGAGCATACATAGTCAACGACAGCTACCACGCTGCCGACAATAGCCGTGCATTGCCACAGGGAGTTATCCTCGGCAGCCTCAACGACATAGCCAAGAGCCATCCCAGCCTGCTCGACGGATATTACAACCGCCTTGCGGCCGACGGCGACACTCTTGTACAGTTCAATACGATGTTCGCCCAGGACGGTGTTGTACTCTACATTCCGCGCAACACCATCGTTGAAGAGACCATACAGATAGTATCACTCATACACGCCAATGTCGGAATGATGCTCAACCGTCGCCTGCTCGTTATCCTCGAGGAGAACAGCAAGGCAAGCCTATTGCTGTGCGACCACTCGTCACAGGAACAGGCATCGCTCTCCACACTCGTCACAGAGGTCTTTGTAGGCCGTGGGGCGATACTCGACATATACGACCTCGAGGAGACCTCGAACAGCAACACAAGAGTATCATCACTCTTCGTGCATCAGCAGGCCGACAGCCGCTTCAACCACTGCAATATCACCCTTACCAACGGCTTTACACGCAACTACACTGGTGTAGTGTTGGCAGAACGCGGAGCAGAGACAAGCCTAAACGGTCTTGCCATAGGCGACAAGTCGCAGCACATCGACAACCACACACTCGTCGACCATAAGGTCGCATACTGCACAAGCAACGAACTGTACAAATATATCCTTGACGAGAATTCCACAGGTGTCTTTGCCGGCAAGATGCTCATACGCACCGATGCGCAGCACACCGTCTCGCAACAGACAAACCGTAACCTATGCCTCACAAGTTGTGCACACATATATGCACAGCCACAGCTCAAGATATATGCCGACGATGTAAAGTGCAGCCACGGTTCAACAGTGGGACAGCTCGACGAGAATGCACTCTTTTATATGCAGC
>CALBKR010000311.1 GCA_937896105.1 uncultured Bacteroidales bacterium | reverse complement strand
GTCTTGTTTACTGCTTGCAGAACGGTCTGCCTCTTGATATGGACGTATATGACTTGGCTGAGTGGTGTTGCTTGGCAGAGCTCGGAACATTGTCAATGGACAACAACTGTGCTGCCGTTACATTCCCCGACTTTACTCGTGGCCACTGGAACGAGGTTGAGGGTTACAAGCACGCTTATGCTCCTGCAGCAGATGAGGCTGCTACCGAGGCATACGCCGAGGCTTACAGCGCTGCACAGAAGGAGGTAACTGCAAAGAAGAACCTTTGGGCTCTCTACGATGCAGTAAAGGCTGCCAAGGCTGCCGGCGATGCAAAGGCCGAGGCTAAGGCTCAGAAGAAGCTCGACGCTGCCAAGGCATCTGCCGACAAGGCAATTGCAAAGGCTGTCAAGAAGGCTATGAAGAAGTAATATTATCGGTTTGTCCGATAACTCGCGAGGCACCCAAACGGGTGCCTCGCTTTTTATTTTTTATTACAAAAACACACTGAAAACAGTGGTTTTTATTAAAAAATGACAAAAAATAATTGTCTTTTGTTGCATTTTCGTTAAAAACATAGGAAAATTAAAGTTTATTTGTATTTTTGCATTTCACATACATTATAAATAACGAAAATAAACTATAACAACTATGATAGCAGTACTTAAAAATGGTGTGACAAAGGCGCAACGCGATAATCTTATCCACTGGCTTGAGTCGCAGAACGTGAGGGTTCACGTTTCCGAGGGTGAGATGCAGACAGTCATCGGCCTCATTGGTGATACCCGTAAGATAGATATCGACCTGCTTGCTGGTCTTGAGATAATTGACCGTGTGACACGCATCACCGACCCCTTCAAGAGTGCGAACCGCAGTTTCCACCCCGATGATACAGTGGTGACGGTTGGTTGCGGTGAGAATCTGGTGAAAATTGGTGGCGGTAATTTCGCTATTATGGCAGGCCCCTGCTCGGTTGAGAGCGAGGAGCAGATATTGGCTGTTGCACACGCTGTTAAGGCGTCTGGTGCCAACATCCTTCGTGGCGGTGCCTTCAAGCCACGCACATCGCCCTATGATTTTCAGGGCTTGCGCGCCGAGGGATTGCAGTTGCTTCTCAAGGCACGCGAGGCAACAGGCTTGCCTATCGTTACAGAGATTATGAGTGCCTCGCATCTTGACCTCTTTGCCGATGTCGATATCATTCAGGTTGGTGCCCGTAATATGCAGAACTTCGAGCTGCTCAAGGAACTTGGCCGCAGCAATAAGCCTATTCTGCTGAAGCGTGGCCTTTCAGCAACGCTCAAGGAGTTGCTTATGAGTGCCGAGTATATAATGTCCGAGGGTAACGAACAGGTTATCCTGTGCGAGCGCGGTATCCGCAGCTATGACAGCTACACCCGCAATGTGCTCGACCTTGCAGCCGTTCCTGTTCTCAAGGGACTGACACATCTTCCCATCGTTGTCGACCCGAGCCACGCAACAGGCGTGTCGCGACTTGTGCGCCCGATGGCCTGTGCTGCAACAGCCGCCGGTGCCGACGGTCTCATCATAGAGGTTCACAACGACCCTGTGTGCGCACTTTGCGACGGAGCACAGTCGCTCACTCCCGAACAGTTCGATGAGGTTGCACAGCGCGTACGCGAGATACGCAGCATAATGCATTAATTGCCTATGGTTGTCGGTGTTGTCGGCTTGGGACTCATAGGCGGCTCGGCAGCCAAGGCCTTCAAGGCTGCCGGCTATACCGTGTTGGCTTGTGATATAAACAGGCCTATTGTGGGCTATGCACAGCTTGAGGGCGTTGTCGACGGTTTGCTCGATGCTGAGGCTATCGGCTGTTGCGACCTTCTGCTGCTCACCGCCACCCCCGGTGCTGTAGCCGGCTATCTACGCGATAATGCAGCATCAATCCCGGCAAGGACACTTGTCGTTGATTTCTGCGGAACTAAGCGCAAGGTATGTGAACTTGGCTTTGCCCTTGCTGCCCGCTATGGTTTTACATTCGTGGGCGGTCACCCTATGGCCGGCCTGCAATATTCGGGTTACAAATACTCCAAGGCTACACTTTTCAGTGGAGCATCGTTCATCATTGTGCCGCCTGTGCACGATGATATTCTCCTGCTCGACAGGGTAAAGCAGGTGTTGCAGCCGCTCGGCTTCAAGAAATTCGTGGTGACAACGGCCGATTTCCACGACCGTATGATAGCCTACACCTCACAGATGTGCCACGTGGTGTCAAATGCCTTTATCAAGAGCCCGTCGGCAAAGTACCACAGAGGCTACAGCGCAGGCAGTTTCCGTGATTTTACCCGTGTGTCGCGTCTTAACGAGGATATGTGGACCGAACTTTTCATCGATAACAAGGAACATTTGCTCACCGAGCTCGACCAGCTTATAACATCGCTCAACGAGTATCGCGATGCTATGGCAAACGAGGATACAGAAAGGCTCCGCACGCTGTTGCGCGACGGGCGCATAGCGAAGGAGGAGAGTGAAAAATAGTGACTATGCAATATAATACAATACACGTTAAGGCAACAAAGGAGTACGACATCCACATCGGTGCCGGCATTCTTCCGGCTATCGGCGGCTTCATAGCCCCGTTGCTCGGCAAGTGCCGTCTGGCACTGCTCACCGACAGCAATGTCGATGCCTTGTACGGCAATGCCATCGAGGACTGTCTTGCCGCGTCGGGCTACGATGTATGCAAGTTCGTCATCCCTGCCGGTGAGGCATCGAAAAATGCAGCCAACCTGCTTGCCTTCCTCGATTTTATGGCATCGGAGCAGCTAACTCGCAGTGATGCCGTCATTGCCTTCGGCGGCGGCGTGGTGGGTGACCTCGGCGGCCTCTCCGCTTCGCTCTATCTGCGTGGTGTGAAATATGTGCAGGTGCCTACAACCCTGCTTGCAGCTGTTGACAGCTCGGTGGGTGGAAAGACTGCCATCGACATCCCTGCAGGAAAGAATCTTGTAGGCAGCTTCTACCAGCCGTCGTTGGTGTGCTGCGACACGGCGCTTATGGATACGCTCCCTAAAGAGATATACCGCGACGGCTGTGCCGAGGTTATCAAATATGGAATGATACTCGATGCGGAACTCTATGAAAAGTTGCACACTATCCCCTTTGACCGCGAGAGGGTTGTTGCGCGATGTGTGGAGATAAAGCGCGATGTGGTGCAGCAGGATGAGTTTGACAATGGCATACGCGGTCTGCTCAATTTCGGGCATACCTTCGGGCACGCCATAGAGAAACTGAGTAATTTCGGTATATCCCACGGTTCCGCGGTGGCAAAGGGTATGGTCATCGCTGCAAAGGTTGCACCATTATGCGCTCTTTGCGATGTTGCCGATGAACTTTCGGCACTCCTGGTGCAGTATGGCTTTGATATCAGTTGCCCTTACAGTGCGGCTGAGATTTATGATGCGTTGCTCTCCGACAAGAAGCGCCGGGAGCTGTTCCCTATCATCAAGGAGAAGGCCGTGGCCTACGGCATCGCCTTCGCAACGGAGGCGGAGATCGACGAGATCAACATTCTCCAGGCCACCTTCCTTGCCATGAAGCGGGCCATTGCCCAGCTCGATGGCAAGGCCGACTTTGCCCTCATCGACGGCAATCGGGAGACCGACTTCGGCATCCCCTGCCAGACCGTCATCAAGGGCGACGGCCGCAGCGCCAACATCGCCGCCGCCTCCGTGCTGGCCAAGGTCACCCGTGACATCTACATGGAGGAGCTGGCAGAAAAATACCCCCAGTACGGCTTTGAAATCCACAAGGGCTACGGCACCAAGGCCCATTATGCTGCCCTGACCGAACACGGAATGTGTGACGCCCACCGCCGGACCTTCCTGAAGAAGTTTTATGGGGAGAAGTGATCTCCTGGGCGGCTGGGGCGAGGCCCTGGCTGCCGAATACCTGCGAAAAAAGCGGTACGAGGTCGTGGCCTGCCGGTATTCCTGCCGGTTTGGGGAGATCGACCTGATCGTGAAGAATAAGAAATATCTGGCCTTCGTGGAGGTGAAGCTGCGCAAAAGTGCCCGCTTTGCCAACGCCATGGAGTATGTGGACCGGCGGAAGCAGGACCGCATCCGCATGACTGCGTCCATGTACCTGAGCCGGAACGAGACGAATTTGCAGCCCCGGTTCGATGTCATCGAGATCTATGCCCCCTATGGCATGGACACGCCGAAGCCGGAGATCATTCATATGGAGGATGCGTTCCAATGAGACTGCCTGTTTTTGACCTGCACTGTGACACCGCCCTGGCTCTGAGCGAGCGGGCGGAGGTCTATACATCCCTGCGAAGCAATCACCGCCATGTGGACCTGACCCGGGCGGGGGAGCTGGGGGGCTATGCCCAGTGCTTCGCCATGTATACGACCCCGGCCTTCGCCGATTGGTTCGGCAAGAGCGTCACCGAGGTATTTGACAATATGCTCGTTAATCTTGAGAAGGAGATCGAGCTGAACAGCGACATCATCGCCAGGGCCGGCTCCACTGCTCAGATCGCCGCGAACCAGGCCGCTGGTAAGATGTCTGCCATCCTGACCCTGGAGGGTCCTGCCGGGAGCCCTCTTTTGTGGACATGCTGGGGATCTGGTCTTTCGTGGGCTGCCCAGGGAAGGCTGTCAGCAGTCCAGACACGGCCCACGGGGATGACCGTCACTGCTGTCTCCAAAGGGTTGTCGTTGGCTGGTGCGTGTTCTCTTCGGAGTGGTCGGGCCGTGTGCACTGCCTCCCCATGCAACGTCTGGGCCATGTCTCCTAGGCTAGAACTCTCAGGTCTAGCTTGTAGGTCTAGGCTGCGCTGGCCGTGTGCATTGCCTCTTGTTGCAACTTCACAGCTTGCTTGTCTTCTTTACTGTAGATTGATTTTCCAGAGTGCGTTTGGTCCACAAGGATGTTGGGTCTTCCTCTAGCCTTGTGTCATGAGGTTGAGACAGCGCTTTTCCGGTTGTTGATGTGCTCCTTTTACCCACTGTCTGTCCTGGCTTCTTTTGGTGACTTTGTTTGTGCCTGAGGAAGAGTTCAGCGTTTCTTTTCTGGCTGAGACGTCGCATGACAGTAGTGCCCAGCTGGAGATGATTTGCCATAAGGGTCTCGTTTTGCCGATGGAATCTTGAAATCACCTGCCCTGCCCTTTTCCGATACACAAAGGGTGCCTGAAAGGAAATAGAGAAACAAGAATTCCCAAGTCTACTCGTAAAATATGTGTGGAGTCTAATAACACCCCCTTTACTATGATTTTGTTCATTGGCATTGACTGGTGACATCCAGGTTAGGGGAAGAGACTCAGATAGAAGAGGATTGAAGGTTGTCAGGGGCGAGGGAGGAACAGGGAGTGCTTGAGGTGAATAGAGGATTTGCTGGGGGTGGAGGGTGGGGGCGGGGAG
>CALBKR010000310.1 GCA_937896105.1 uncultured Bacteroidales bacterium | reverse complement strand
TCAGTTCGACCCTGACATCCGGCTCTGGAACAAAATCCGCTTAAAGCCTAGCAATTAAAGCTTTAAGCGGATTTTTATTTTATACTCTCTAAGTTGTTAAGTGGTATCGGGAAATGAAAATGGGCATTATACAAACTGACGGGCTAAATTATCTATTTCGCCCGTCACGTAGTTGTTATAAAACTTTCTTAGAAACTGAAATCATTAGTCGGCTTTTTCTCTTGAGCACCGGCTGCTTTCAGCATCTCCGTTATTTCTGAGCTGAAGGTTCGCTCTAACACGCTCATGCCACTGCGGTCCACCGCATTCACATCTGCCCCGGCATCTATTAATGTTTTCACCAGCTCAGGGTTACTGCGGCCTACAGCATAATGCAAAGAGTTTTGCCCACGGCGGTCTACACTGTTAACATTGACGCCGAACTTAATGAGCAACTGCGCGCATTTTACAACCTCCTCTTTATCCGTTCCGTTCAGGATAAGAATCATGAGCGTATTCATGCCACTGCCCGTTACAGCATTGGGGGACATACCGGCCTCTAAAAAAAGCTGCAAAACCTCCGCCTTGCAGTTACCGCTCAACTGCTTGGCAAAAGCAACAGGGCTGAGCTCAATCCCCTTCTCCTGCAATTTTGCCATGGCGGCCTTGCGTACCTCGGGGTGGTTAGCCAGGCCGAGATAGTTGTTCAAGCTCCAGTTGAGCATCATCTTGCCACGGAAGCGCATATGAGGACCCAACTCACCCTCCAATTTGGGGAATGCAAAATAACCGTGTACCAACTGCATATACTGACCAATCGGGCCACCGGTATTCTTCTCTAATCTTTCGAAAATATCTACCATAATAGTTTATATTTATTGAGTTATTAGTTTTTTGCTATACAAAGAAACACATTTAATTCCGTTTTGACAAATTTTTATCCCACCAACTGACATATTTAACCTCTTCAGCCGATAGCGCACGGTCATAAACGGCCAAGCCTCCAATCTCGCCTTTGAAGTAGTTGCCGATGCGATTGTCCACAAATACAGCACCTACGGTAAAATCCGAGCCATTGTCGCCTATGCCATCGGGGAAGTAGTAAGGATTCTTCACCTGTCGTAGCCCATCGGGATAGCCTTCAAAGCCTTTTGTGTGGTTGATAAGTTCCTCTTCACGAGCCTCGAATTCACCATTAAAGTATGAACGGATGTACTCGCCGTCATAGGTAAAGGCTACGGCACACCACTCATTCTGCGGTACAATCTGCTTGCTGGCCGAATAATCTATCGAGTATGGGAAGGGTGGGGTAGGTTTTCCTGTTTTTGATATATGACCACACACTTGGTGTGCTCCATTGTAGTGTGGTAATCCTACAAACAAACCATATTGGCGTTTACCTCCATCTGCATATTCGTTCCACATACCGCCTATAAAACTCTGTACGGCATCCCACTTTATCCACGCCACGACGGTTACACTCCCGCTTTTGACATTCAGCGCACCCGTTTCAGCATAGGGGATATATAGAAAATCATTGCCGTCAAAATGGAGTGAACGGCCCGACAACGGACCCTCTTCGATAAGCGTCGGCATAGCATCGCACTCGGCCCGAAGAGCGGGTGATGTAATACCCTTTGCCACCAGATAATTCTCATCGGCAAAATCCCAATATGCAACAAGGTCGGGCACACTCTCCAAACGTTTCGCGACCTCTGTTTTGGTGTCACATCCGCCAAGGCATAATAGCACCGATATGCAAACTATAACTAATGCTGGTGTACAGATACGCATAAATTGATGAAAATTATAGAGCAAAGATACTAAAAAAAGACTATCAATAGCCTAATGAGAAGTATAAAAGACCCACCCACAACCAAAAATAGGTATTTTTACTTATCAAGATTGCATATAATTCGCAAAAAGTGTGATTAAAATTTTGTCGATGTATGATATAACAAGATTTTTTCTTATCTTCGCAAGAGATAAATAATATTTTGAACTATGGGATATAACAGAATACTTCTTAAGTTGAGCGGAGAGTCGTTACTAGGAGAGCAGAAATATGGTCTTTCGACAGCGGTATTGCACTCTTACGCCGAGCAGATTAAGGCAGCCGCCTCTACGGGTGTGCAGATTGGCATAGTTATTGGCGGCGGTAATATATTCCGAGGCCTGCAAGGTGCCAAGAAGGGCTTTGACAGAGTCAAGGGTGACCAGATGGGTATGTTGGCGACGATAATCAACTCGTTGGCCCTTCAGTCGGCTTTGGAGGATAATGGTGTCAAGG
>CALBKR010000309.1 GCA_937896105.1 uncultured Bacteroidales bacterium | reverse complement strand
TGGGCACCCACAGCCGGCCGTGTGATGCGTACAATGCTCGATGGGATGAAGAATATCTGTATAGCGGAGCCTATGGTGACGATACGTTCACGTATGAAGGAGAGCGATATCCCGGCGATGGAACAGCTTGCCGATGCACTTTTGGCGTAGTAGCTCTATCTTATACGATTACAGGACAGACCCTCCACGTGGAGGGTCTGTCCTGTAATTTGTTATTTGTTTTTTGTTTTATATACAAATATTTGCTTTTATAAATATTATATTATACTTTTGCTCTATATATCTTCGGTATCTTGCCGTTAGGTGAATGCTGCTTGATTTTAGGAATATAAGATTATTAAATACTAACCATTAAATTAATTTCGATGAAAAAGATTTATCTGATGCTTGTCTCTTTCATTTGTATGGCATTTGCCGTGCAGGCAGAGACAAAGACTGTGACCGACCTTTCACAGTTGAGCAATGACAAGGTGTACGCAATCCGCAGTGCGCGTGCATTCCTTATGTACAGTTCTGCTTCGGGTGTTTCCGGACAGATCTGTTCAAGTACAGGTAAGGTAGTGGGTACTGTGACACAGAACCCCGATGATGTGAACCAGCAGTTCCGCATCGAGAACAAGAATGGCAACTACTATCTTTACAGTATGGGTGCCGAGAAGTATGTCGATGCAAACGGTAACTATTCGGCTACAGCAACATCGTCTATGACTATCACAAATGTCGGTGGTACTTATCCTTGGAAACTCCTTATCGGCGGCAACGGAATGAACTCACAAGAACCTGGCCAGATGGATGCAGGTATTGTTGTGAACAGTTGGGTGCAGACAGACCCAGGTAACTGCTATATAATCGATGAGGTTGTTACAGGTCCTAAGGAGTATGCAGTTGAGGTACTTGGTACAACCGATGCGGCAGCAGGTGTTGTTTACGAGGGTAACGTGTACAAGGACGGTGCAACATTCTCTACAGAGGCTGCTGTGAAGAAATCACACTTTACAGCTAATGCAGTCGCAGGTATGATGCCCGTCGTAACACTTGACGGCACAACCGTGTATGTAAGCTATTTCGACGAGGCTACAAAGTTCTACACAATCCAGAACGGCAAGGGCGGTTACGTGAGCGTGAACCCTACATATATGAGTGGTGATGCCTTGGCCTTGACAAACAAGAATGCTCCAATGGACAACCAGGGTATCTGGGCTTTTGTTAAGCAGAGTTCCGGTGCTTACAAAGTGTATAACTACTCAACAGGTCTTGCGAAGGTTCTCGGTATGACTGGCAGCGAGGCCAATGCACGCGCAAAGATGGTTGCCCCATCGACAACAGCATACACAATTGAGTACGACGGTACACTTAATTTCGGTAACGGTGAGCCTTCATATATAAAGTGGAAGGGAACATCGAGCCAGTACTGGAACGACCGCAACAGTTACCTTGCTCTTTGGAACAGTTCTAGTGCTATAGGTGACACCGGCAGCAAATTCTTCCTTACAGAGGTTGACTGCACACAGTTCCCCGACGAGTATTTCTATGAGGTATCGGACATAGAGGGTGTTGCAACATTCTCTCCAAAGAACCCCAACACATTGTGGTACAGGACATCGGCCGAGGCTTCAGGCGTAAGCTATCCTTGGATGGAGTATGCATTGCCTCTTGGTAACGGTGAACTTGGCTGTATCGCCGATTGCGCCTGTGAAGTCGGTTGGCTGTGTTTTGAATAATATTCCATCTGTTACTGTTACTGTAACAACATCATCCTTCGTACATTCGGTCCATCGTCCGTTTACATAATAGCTTACAGCAAAACTGTATTCCTTCTGCGCCTCAAGATTTGCAGCTGTATATGACGTTTCCGTTGTAGTTGTTATGTCCTTGAAATTCCCGTCAGTATAACTCATGATCTTGTATTTTTCAGCGATTTCTTCCTTATTCCAGTTAAGAATTACTGAATTAACGCCTGCTTCAGCTGTTACAGAAAGCTTGTCAAATGGTGTTGCAATGTAAACAGTATCATTTGTTATGCTGCTGAAATCAGTTACTGCATTGTTTGATTTGTCACCGTAAATGATCCATTTACCTGCGCCTGCCGGAAGTGCCGGCGGTGTTACAGATGTGCCTGCATCATAAACACCTCTGGATAATTCAACTCCGTTCTGATCCATAAACACAACTGTAACATACGGAATCATATTATTCATTATAGCAGCATATTCAGTTACGCTGTTGTTATAGTCAGTATACTCATCCTTGTCTGAAACAACTGCTACGATCACAACCTTGCTTGTTTCCGCATCATCTGTGCCGAACAGCTTGCCAGCATCAACAATTACACTTACAGTTTCCTTTGCAGGAATTGAAGCGATCTTTTCAGTGTAAAGCACCGTTCCGTCAGTATCGCGGATCGTTACTGTGCCGCTTGTTCCGATATAGCTTTCATTTTTTACTTCGGCAATAAAACTGCTGTTATTGTTTATAACAGTTTCCCTCGCTGTAACCGAAAGCTCCGTCAGTCCAAAATCAAAGCTTGTGTTGTTATCGGAAGCATTTGTATCAGCCTTTGCACCTGTTACTGTTACAGTGTAAACTGTACCGTCAATCGTTGAAGGAACGGTAAATCTTGCTGTTACTTCAGCTACACGTTCAGAACCTTTGTTGATAACCATGAACTGAATAATAATGAGGAT
>CALBKR010000308.1 GCA_937896105.1 uncultured Bacteroidales bacterium | reverse complement strand
TGTGGCACAGAACGGCATCAAAAACGAGAAGATTATTGCAAAAAACAGTTTATGGTGCTTCATAATAACAGACTTTTATTATACAGACATTGAAAAACTATATAAATATTCTGCCAAGTTAGGCAATTAATCCCTGAATTGCAAACAAATACAAATTAAATGAGTGCGATTTATTGCGCAAGTAAACTTTTTTACACTATTTTTGCAATAGGTGAATTAAACCTTTATTTTAGGGAAGGTATGCACTGAAAAAAAAAAGAATTGGTTTGTGATATGAAATTAGAGATAAGAAAGTCGACACTAATAGACATTTGCGCCATTATATTGGGATTGGTATCCTTGCTGGCACAGTTTATTCTGCCGCAGAATGGCACTGAAGGGGAAATAAGCAACGGTATATGTTATCTGTCCGGTTTCATAGGTTTCATATACATATTTTATGTTGCACGCCTGTGGTTCTTTCACAAAATTGCATTCGACTGGCACCTGGTGAACGGCAATTTTATGCGCAGGGTCATCTGCCTTGCCATATTGCTCCCCTTCAGCGTAACATTGGTAGTGTCGGTTATCAATGAAATGGATTCATCGGCCTGTGACTCACCGATGGAGATAATATACGAAAAGAACCTATACGAAAATGAAGGCGATACAATACCCGAGGAGATTGCTGTAAAACAGGAGTCCCCGACCATCTTCTGGTCGGTATATTACCACTTTATGGACCCGGGCAACCAGCATATGACAACAAGCAAGGAGGGGCGCGGATGGGCCGGGCTTACAGCCATTCTGGGTGTAATTATGCTGAACGGTTTCCTTGTGTCGTCTATAATAGGATGGATTGACGGACGCAAGGAGCGATGGAAAAAAGGAGAGATAAGGTATAAAGAAAGAAGATTGCCCGAAGGAAAGTTCGCAGCCGTGATAGGAGCCAATGAAACGGCACCGGTTATCATAAAGAATCTCCTGAATGGCAAGGGCGAAAGTGTTGTAAGGTATGTTCTGTTGCTCACGAATGACGATGTGGAGAAGGTGAGGAGCAAGATATCGTCCTACCTGACAAAGAAGGAGGCTATGCAGCTTATCATATACCGCGGTGAGCTGGACTCCATAAAGGAGATATACAACCTGCACTTGAGAAAGGCAACCGAAATATATGTTCTTGGCGAGGAGGTGGACGAGGAGAAGGCCAACAGCTACCACGACACGCAGAATATGAAGTGTGTGCACAACATAGCCAGCTCCCTCACGAACAAGAATGTCGCACGACGCATCGTATGCCGCGTGCAGTTCGAGTACCAGACGACATATTCGGTGTTCCAGTTCTCGGAGATACCGAAGAATGTCAGGGACCACCTTGTCTTCATCCCCTTCAACAGTTATGAGAATTGGGCGCAGAAGGTTCTTGTCAA
>CALBKR010000307.1 GCA_937896105.1 uncultured Bacteroidales bacterium | reverse complement strand
ATAACGAGGAACTCCAGTTCAACGAGAAGACATTGTGGAGCGGCCCCGCAAATACCGTAGGTGCAGCCAGCGGTAACCGTACATTCATGAACTTCGGTTCGCTCATTATTCAGAACAATGACAATGCTATTTGGGATGGTGTTACCGATTATGTACGCTACCTCGACATTGAAGAGGGTATCGCCGGTGTTGAGTTCAAGAATGCCAAGGGCGTAAAGCAGGTACGCAAGTTCTTCAGCTCTGCTCCCGACCAGGTTATCGTAGGTAACTATACTGTTGATGAGGGCGCGACACTTAACCTGACATTCCGTCTTGAGCCGGGTACGGGTATCGGTGCAAGCGCTGTTACATACAACGATGGTATGGCCGAGTTTACCGGTGCAATGACATCTGTAAACTTTGCAGCACGTATGCACGTTGTTGCAAACGAGGGTGCTGTAATCACAAGCACAGCCAGCGGTATCACAGTAAGTAACGCTACCGAGGTTACATTCTTCCTCAAGGGCGCTACAAACTTCAATGGCGATATGGATGTTCTTGACAATTACTTTACAACCGAGACACCGGCCGATGTTAATGCTCGTGTAAAGGGTGAGATCGAGGCTGCTGCAGCAAAGGATTATGCAACTCTTGAGGCTACTCACGTTGCAGATTTCACTGCAATTACAAAGCGTATGACATTTGACCTTGGTCTTACAACTCCTACAGTTGATACAAAGACCTTAATTGACAACTACTATCCGAACAACACTGCTGCAAACAGTACCGCCAACGATCACCTGTTCCTTGAGCAGCTCTATTTCCACTATGGCCGTTATTTGGCCATCGGCTCGAATCGCAAGCCTATTGCAGCACCAAATAACCTGCAGGGTATATGGAATGACCGTGGTACCGATTCTCCCTGGAACTCTGATGTCCACACAAATATCAACATCCAGATGAACTACTGGCCGACAGAGATTACGAACCTCAGTGACCTTCACAAACCATTCGTTAATTTCATCATCCGCGGTGCAAAGAGCGCCGGTTGGAAGGCTGTAGGTACAAAGTACAATGGCGGTAATGGCTGGAGCGTGCTGACAGAGTCTTCACTCTACAACAGTATGAGTACTTGGGGTGACAACTATCTCGTTGCCAACGTTTGGTACACAAGCCACCTGTGGACACACTACCGTTATACACAGGACAAGGAGTTCTTGAAGAAGGCATTCCCTGTTATGTGGGATTGCGCCGAGTTCTGGTTCCACCGTCTGATTAAGGACCGCAGAGTATATGATGATACATACGTTGCACCTAACGAGTACAGTGCAGAGCAGCCTTTGCAGAGCGAGGACGGTACTGCTCACGCACAGCAGATGATTAGCTACCTGTTCCAGAATATTGCCGACGCAATCGAGATTCTTGGTGTTGAGGAGACTGGTCTCTCGGCAGCGCAGATTGAGAAACTCAATACCTACCTCCAGAATACCGATAAGGGTCTCCACACAGAAACATACGATGGCGGTTGGGGCAATCCTTTCAATGGGGTTAAGAGTGGCGAGTTGTTGCTCCGCGAGTGGAAATACTCAACATACAAATCGGGTGAGAGAAACCACCGTCACATCTCACACTTGATGGCATTGTTCCCAATGGATCAGATTACTCCCGAGAGCGAGTACTTTGTGCCGGCTGTAAACTCGTTGAAGCATCGCGGTGATGCCGCTACAGGTTGGTCAATGGGTTGGAAGGTTAACCTCTGGGCGCGTGCACAGGATGGCGACCACGCTCATATCATCATCAAGAATGCTTTGAAACACTCAACATCTTACGGTACCGACCAGGGTCAGGGCGGTATATACTACAACCTCTTCGACAGCCACGCTCCGTTCCAGATTGACGGTAACTTCGGCGTTTGCTCTGGTATGGCCGAGATGCTCCTGCAGAGTGCCCACGGCTATGTGAACATTCTTCCTGCATTGCCTGCAGTGTGGAAAAAGAACGGTAATGTTACAGGTATGAAGGCTATGGGTAACTTCACTGTCGATTTCAACTGGCTCGACGGAAAGTGCCAGAAGGCTACCATCGTAAGCAATGCCGGTGCCGAGCTCAAGGTTCGTTGCAAGGTTGGTGCAATGGATATCGAGAAGGCCAAGATAACAGTTAATGGCGTTGAGGTTCCTGTAACAGTTGACGAGCACGGTATCGCAACAGTACCTTGTGTTAAGGATGATGTTGTTGAAATCGACTTTACAACCCAGACTGCAATCGAGCACGTAGTTGCCGGCGTACAGAACGCCAATGGCGCAATCTATGACCTCAGCGGCCGCCGTGTCAGCGACGCTCCCCAGGGTCAGGTGTACATCCAGGACGGCGTTAAGAAATTGAACAAGTAATCAATAATCTATAAAAACAAATGCACCCGTAAGCAACTTACGGGTGCATTTGTTTTTTGGTTCTCCAATAATTGATAGCAGAACCGGAACAGTTTATTCTTGTATCTGTTATTAAACAGGTGAGAGACTGTCGAACCTTTTATAAACCGTGCGGTGCGTGTTTCTGCTCATTTGCGATTTCCTCTTTCAGGTACTCGCTGGGGGTTTTGCCGTACTCTCTCTTGAATGCTCGGCGGAACGAGAATGCATTGCTGAAACCGCATCTCTTGGCCAATGAACTGATGCTGCTCTTCTCCTGCTTGCTCTTCAACCTCATAAAATGTGCCAGTCGCAGTTTGTTGAGCAGGGTGTAGAAATTGACGCCCAGTTCGTCGTTTACGAATTTCGATGCATAGCTACGGTTGGTTCCCAAGTCCGATGCAAACTGCTCTATTGTGTAGCTGCTGTCCGTGAAGAACGGGGGTTCCGTTCCCAACAGCTTTACATATCTGCTTTTGATACTGTTCATCAAGTCGGCCATAAACCCAATGTTTCTCATATTATGCAACAAAATTGCCATTAAAAAGCAGATTTCTTTTTCACTGAAAAACCTCTGTTTTTCACTTAAATGACATTTTAAGGTAAAAACAGAGGTTTTTGTGCCTGTAAAGGCCTGAGTGCCTGTCTTTGTTATTGTCTTCTGCGGTATTCAGTGGGTGTGATGCCGAATTCAGCCTTGAAGGTGCGGCTGAAGTAACTTGGTGTCTCAAAACCGCATACGGCCTGTATCTCTCCCATTGACATACTGCTGTTCTTTAGCAAGTACTTGGCTCTCGCCAGTTTCCTTTGGCGTATATATATGGTGGTGTTTGTGCCTGTTATGCTGTTTATTTTCCTGTTGAGTGTGGGGATGCTGCATTGAGCTCGCAATCCATAATGTTCTCTCGGATATATTCGTTTATCCGCTCAATGAATTCCTGCTCGCTTTTGCCAATGCCTTTTATCATCTCGTTATTGTCGGCGTGGTCGGCCTCCTCAATTTGCCGGCTGTATTTCTTTTTAAGGATTTCCCTTTGTTCAAGCAACTTACGTACCATCAGCAGTAGTTCGTCGGGGATGAACGGCTTGCCAAGATATACCTCGGCGCCGGCATCAAAGCCTGCCAGACGGTCGTTGTTCTCGGTACGTGCCGAAACAATGATTATGGGCAGGTGGCTGGTCTCTTCGTTGGCCTTAATGGCTTTAATGAGTTCAAGGCCATCCATCTCCGGCATCATTATGTCGGTAATGACGAGAGCAGGCATCCTCTCTTCTATAATATCCAAAGCCTCCTTTCCATTCTTGACCCATTTGAAACAGTAGCCTTCGTTCTTCAGCATTTGGGTTATGAGCAATGCCACATCCTGGTCATCCTCGGCAATAAGCACATATTCGTGCAACTCACCCCCCCATATTTGTAAATTATTGTCAACCAGCGTGTTACCTGCTGGGGCTTGGGTGATTCCGCTCTTTGGAAGCTCGTCTATCTCTACCTTTGTTCTCTCCCCGCGGTTGTACTCTATCATCTCGTTTATCAGTCCAAGAAGTTCGTCGCTCTTGCGTGTAACGGCGTTGAACTCATCCTGTGCAGTGCTGTTGTTTTCTGGAATGAACCGCTTGAGTTCGTGTGTCATACCAAGAATGACCGTGAGTGGAGTTCGTAACTGGTGAGTAATGCTGCGGTAGAACTCCCGGCGTTCGTGGTCGGTCTTCTTTAGGATGGCATTGGCTTTCTTTCGTTCTCTTGCTGCGCGGAAAATAAGGAAGACGACAACCGAAATAAGCAGAATTGTGATTGTGCTCGACCATGATACCAGTCTGCGCATCTTCTTTTCGTGCCTTGCCTCTGCAACCGCATCACCAACCTGCTTCTCTCTTTTGCTTATCTCGTAGTTTACACGCAGGTTTTGCATACGGGTACGGTTTTCTTCAATATCTGCACTGTCTCTGTATGCGTTCGATGACCTAATACATTCGAGTGCCTTTCCGTAATTTCCCTTTCTCTCTTCTATCGACGCTTTTTGTGCGTAAAGAGTAACCAAGCGGCTCTTGGCTTTTATTTTTATGGCAGCATCCAGTGCCTTCCTGTTGTACTGCTCGGCCTCTTCTACTTTTCCCTCTTTCAGGTTTAGCCTGCTCAGTGAGATGCAAGGGTTAAGCCAATGCCATATATCCTTGGTCTGTAAACCTATATCGTAGCTCTTGAGGTAGTTCTCTCTGGCTGCTGTGTAGTTGCCTTCTGCCTCATCAAGCTCTCCAAGGTTCTGGTAACAGAGGCTTATTCCGATTCTGTTATTGTTCTCCCTGTTCTTCTCCATCGAGAGGTTGTAGTAGATACGCGCCGAATCAATCTCGTTGCGCATCTCCTTGATGGCACCGATATTTGCATAGTTTATAGCCTGTCCTGTTGCGCTTCCCAATTCTCTCTCTCCTGCCAGTGCCCTGCGGAACATCTCTTCGGCCACCTCGTTGTTCCCGAGTGAAAGCATAACATTGCCTAAGCCATTGAGCGTGCGTACAACATTCTTCCTTGCCACGTATGATGTGTCTCCGGTGTAATTGTCACACAGTCCCAATGCCGAGTAGTGGTGTATGCTCGCTTCTTTAAGGTCGCCTATGCGCCTGAAGTTTGTACCCTGGTTGTTCAGTGCAATTATCAATTGCAGTGTGTCCTTCAATTCCGTGGCCATAACGATGCACTCCTCGTGTACAGCTATAGCTGAATCAAAGGCAGAACTATTGCGTAAAACACTGCCGAGCCTCTGCCTTATGAGCAGTGCAGCCCTTCTTTCGCCTAATGAATCGTAGCGGGATACATATCTTTTAAGCGTTGAGATATCCTTTACACTATCGGCGATAGCCGCCGCTTCCCGGCCGAACCTGTCGTTCCCCTCTATTCTATTCCTCTTGCACGAAACAGATACACACAGGGACGCTATAAATACTATATATAAAAAGGTGTTTTTCATATCGGTAATAGTTCTCCTGCGCAAATGTAGCCAAAAAGAGCTCTGTATCAATATTTTTTTGCTGTTGTGGGCGCATAAATTTACCTATTGTGTCGTTTTTGGTCTTGTTTTGCTCTTTTGGTTACAAACAATGTATTTTAAGTGAAAAAAACTTTGTTTTGGCTTGGGTAAATTTGTATGTGTGAAAAAATGTAAAATCATTTAAATATTTGTGTTATGAAAAAACAGTTGTTAACCATGTTGCTTTTGTTGGTCGGGATGACCTCATTGGCACAGAGCGGTTGGAGTGACCCGTCGGGAAACTACCAGGAGCAGACAGTGGTTTATGTGACCGTTGATTGCGGCGACTACGACATCTACTCAGGTGTTACCGAACCTCAGGTGGCCGCTTTTATCGGCGATGAAATCCGTGCATTGGCCACATCGTACCAGATGCTCGGCAACTACAAGGTCTATGCCATGCGAGTGGGCGGTACGAGCGACGACAATGGCAGTGCCGTTGAATTCAAACTATTTGACCCGGTGAGCGGTCTTGTCTATCCTCTTGATATGACCGATGAGCAGTACGAAGCAGCCGAGATTACCTATCAGGGCGATTACACCTATCAGGAGGACCAGAGCATCAAACTCTTTATCGGTTCTGCAACCCCTGCCAATGAGATGAGATTTACCTACTATGATGTGGAGCGCAACAGCATCTTTATGAACGTGGGCGATGTGATGACCATTGAGGACGGCGGTTCTATTGAATACCTCTTCGTCAGCCCAACCAATGGCGAGGAAATACCGGCAACAACCCCCGAGGCCACTCTTGAATGGGACCTCTCTTCTATGGATAATTCGGGTAACACTGCATCGCACTATGTCTCAATTGAGGAGAATGTCATTACGGCCCTCAATTCAACTCCTTATGGCATTAACGTAACTGCCCGTGCAGGTAGTCTTGAGATGCCTGTCAAGATCTTAATTTATCAGCCGGTAACAGAGATTGCAATTGAGAATGCCGATATCTATCTTGGTGTAGGCCGCTTCGTTCCCGATGTGGTTTATAACAATGGCGAGTCCTATCCAACAACTCCGGGTGTTACATTCAGCGTTGAGAATGAGAATTTTGTCCAGATTGTCGACGGTACCACAATTGTTCCGGTAGCAAAAGGTTCGGTTACTGTAACTGCAGTTGCCGATGACAACCCCGAAGTTACTACAACATTCCAGGTGAATGTGCTTTCTGCCCTTCAGGAGTTCACTTATAAAGGTGAAATAGAGTTTACTATATATGATGAGAACTCCAAAGATATGATGGGCTCCGTCAATCCGCCGATATTCCATTGGGTGATCGATGAGAACAGCGGTGAGACCGTGATTGAACCCAATGAGGAGTATACAATAGCCTCAGAAGATGAGTCGGTTGTTCTTGTAGAATACGATGATACAGGTACAAAGCTCGTTGCTGTCACTGCTGTCAAGAAGGGCGAAACAAACCTTGTGTTCACAAGTAAGTACGACCCCACAATGAGTGTAAAGGTAAGGACTGTAATCAGGCAGGCTGTATATGGAGTGAACTTCCTGACAGTCAATGGCGAGGATGTTAGCGGTGCTGAGACCCGTCCTATGGCAGATGTATATGTAAACGAGACTGTTACTGTGGTTGCAGAGCTCAACCCGGCAGATGCCGATTATACCAATTTCTCATTCCGTTTCGTTACATCAGACGGTATGGAAATCCCGACTGAAACTGTCGGAGTAGAAGTTGTAGGCACAAAGATTTCCGGCGGGCAGTGCATAATGGACTTCGTGTTCAGTGCAATACCTGATGTTGAGGTATGCATTGAGGCTCAGGCCGATGGTATGAGATCCGATAATGTGCTCCTTAATGTATACAACAGGGTAGAGAACATTTATGTATCATTGCAGGATGAGTATTGGATTGGCAGCAACGGCGATATCATTGAATTAAAATATTCGGTTGAACCGGGTAATGTGAAGAATGAAGAGTTCACGGTTGAATCTTCAAATCCTGAAGTTGCAGAGATTATAAAGAGCGATAATGCTGGTGTCTGCCAGTTGCATGCGTATGCTCCAGGCGAGGTTACATTCACATTCAAAAGCGATGAAAACCCTGATGTGGCAGTTGAATATTCTACCGTTATCAAGCGCACACCTACCGGCGTGAAGATAACAAGCATTGCCGGTCAGGAGCCCAGCCCCAACGGAATGACAGTTGCTGTAGGCCAGCAGATTGAGGCTGTTGCCGCTGTTGATCCCAGCGACGCAACAATAGAGTCGTTCGAGATGTCCATTGTAAATGGCGACGGTATTCCGGTTGGCGATGCCGAGGTTGAAATTGCCGAGGTTACGCTCAACGATGCAAGAACCGAGTGCAGCATTACATTCCGTTTCATTACAGTACCTCAGGATCGTGTGTTTGTCAAGGCTGCTGTAAACGAGACCATTACCGACCAAGTTAATCTGATTGTAGTACAGTCGGTCAATGAGATCCAGTTGTCCGAGACAGAGAAGACAATATGGTTCGGCAACGAGCAGATTGATTTCTCAATCACCGCAATAGCTCTCCCCGAGGATGCGACAAACAAGAATATCATTGTCGAGGTCGATGATAATGTTATAGTAGAGTATCTGGGTGTAGGTGAGGCTACGGGTATGCATAATTTCCGCACAATGAACAAGGGTACTGCTACCATTACTTCTACAAGCGAGGATAATCCGTCTGTTACAGCAAAATGTGTTGTGAATGTAAAGAGAAAAGTGACTGAAATCACTTTCGATGGTTTTAACGAACCGCTCTACAACGACGGCGTTGCACGCGAGGTTGCACTGACATTCTGGCCCGAGGATGCTGATTTCGATGCAAGTGCATTGAGCGTGAGGGTTGAGAGTACACAGTTCAGCTTCCCCGGACATTGGAGTGTTGTCGAGGTAGAACAAGGTGAGGTTTCAGGCAATAGCGTAGCATTCGAGTTCACTCCAATGGCACTCTGCCAGAATTCAAATGTGATATTTGAGTATGATGCAGCCAGCGTTGAGGGTGGTTCAGAGATGCTTACAACCAGCGGTATGGTAAGCGTTATGGAGAAACTGATACTCGAGAGCGGCTGGAGCTGGATATCTTTGACATCGGCAATGTTTGCCCCCGAGGCAATTAAGGATGGCTTTGTGGAGGCGCGTAGCCGCACCGACCTTGTCTTCAACGATGTAAAATGGGGTCCCTTCGGTTCTCTGACAATGTTTGACCAGACCCAGGCATACAAGATAAAGATGCAGGATGACAAAGACCCGGTTACTGTATATGCGACCCTTGAGGGTACTATGAACTATGACGGTACTATCGAGAGCAAGGAGTTCATCAAGGGCTGGAACTGGGTATCTTACCCCTATGAGTACCGTTATCCGGTTGAGGAGATTTTCAATGCTGCAAACTTTACCGAGGGTGACATTATCCTCTCAAAGAACGACGGCTTCGTTACATTGACCGACGGTGCTTGGGTGGGTACACTCAGCGAACTTCTCCCCAACGAGGGGTATATGATATACACAGCAAACGCATTCACTTGCGAGATGCCTAACCGCTTCACTCTTGCCCAGGGTGAGTTTGAAGCTTCCGCCGGAACTGAAATTCCAGCTCCGGCCGGTGTTGCAGCAAGAGAGCGCAGTGTATGGGTTTATGACGGCAGCCGCTTCGCAAACTCAATGGCCGTTATTGCTAAGGTCGATGTCGAGGAGTGCGAGGATTACACGATAGGTGCATTCGTGGATGACGAGTGCCGCGGTGAGGGTCGCTTCATAAATGGCCTTGCGTTCATTTCCGTTGCCGGTGAGGCCGATGAGAATGTAACATTCCGCTTATATAATAAGGTATCGGGTGAATTCATTGACCTTGACCGTGAACTTCAGTTCTCTGGAATGGCAGGTTCTGTGAAGGTTCCTGTTACAATGGGTACAATTGAGGGTACAACAGGAATTGTTGATATAAACTCAATTGACAGCAATAATGTTGAGGCTATCTACGACATTTCGGGCCGCAAGGTAGAGCAGATGACCGAGGGTATCTATGTAATAAAGGTACGCGAGGGCGATAAGATCGTAACAAAGAAAGTGCGTAAATAAACTATTCAGGACTGTGGGCTCCTTCCCGTGAGGGGAGGGGCTCCCACGGTTTCTTTTCTCTTATTTTAATAAGGTCTTTAAAGACTTTAAGGATTTTAGGGATTTTTAAAAAGGGATTGTCCACCCTTGCCGGAAATAATCCCGGCGACATATGGACAATGTTGCGCAGCAACCTTGATAAAGAATATAAAGCTCTGTCAAAAAGACAGTTACAATATAATTGAGTGATTATAGAATAAAGGGGAGGATGAAGACGAATATTAAGAAGGCGCTACTCCTGTTATTGGCGGTTGTTCTTGGCATAGGCAGCTCCAAGGCTTTCGAGGATCCGAGGAAGAAGGACCCGCTGATCCTTACGGGAGCTCTGGGTACGCAATGTACCTTGTACTACTCCTCGGGAGGTAGTTATGCTTCTCCGTTGAACTATTCAATGTATGCCAATATGAATATAAATCTGTATGGCTACAATATGCCGTTTGCATTCTATTACAGTGCAAACAATTTCTCATTCTCCTATCCGCAGTTCTCTTTTAACATTAGTCCTTCGTATAAAGGCTGGACGCTTCATCTTGGACGCCGTTCAATGCCTTTCTCCTCTTATGTCTACAACCTGCCTTTCAATGGTGCCGGTCTTGAGTACAGAAGCCAGAAAACCGGTTTCCGCTTCGGCCTTTTTTATGGAGTCCTGCGCGAGGCTGTAAACTTTGAACCGGGTGAGATTCCTTCTGGCAAGCCTGTGTACAAGCGCTCCGGCTATGGTTTGAAGGTGGGCTATGGCAATAGCAGGAACTTTTTCGACCTTTATCTTTTCCGCTCACAGGATCACCAGTCGTCAATCGATGATATATGGCACGATGATATTTTTGCACAAGAGAACATTGTCATAGGTCTGCGCGGAAGATGGCAGATTATAAAGCAACTCTCATTGACAGGTAACCTTGCCACATCGATCTTCTCAACCGATACCAAGGCGCCGCAACTGAAAGGTGAAGAGGTCGAAAAATATGATAAGATTTTCGACGTACGTTATACATCATTGATGCGTTGGGCAGGCGATGTGACACTTGCTGCAACCTTCCGCAGGGTATCGGTATCGCTGTTCTACAAACTGATACAGCCCGACTATATGAGTATGGGCGTATCGTACTTGAACAATAACTACCACAATATCGGAACTGCGGCTAATCTGCGCCTGGGCAACCTGTCGTTGGGCGGCAACTTCTCGTATCAGGAGGACAACATCTCGCGTGAACAGTTATATACGACAAAGGGTCTCTCCTATTCGGCAAATGCCACATTGCCTATCGGCAACAGCATAAGTCTGTCGGCTAACTACAATGGCTTCCGTCAGCGTCAGTATGACGGTACGGCTCAAGTCAATGATACTACCCGCATAGACCGTAATATGAACAGCATTTCGTGCACGGCATCATATAGCACAAATACCGAAAAGCTCGGACATTATCTGTCGCTGACAGGAAACTACTCCTTGAACGAGGATAACAACAAGACTATTGCAGGTGTCGGCGATGTGGGTACATTGGCTATCGGTTCCAACTACTCCCTGTCGGTAATTCCCATTGAGACCAATTTCAGTTTCAACTACAGCTTCCAGCAGTCCGAGGGATATGACTCCAAGTATACGACCAATGTCTATACCCTGAGTGCCTCAAAGGCTCTTCTCAAGGAGAGAAATCTGTCGCTCAACGCATCGGCATCGGTTGTCGACAACCGTATGGATAAAGACCGCAGTATAACGATGGCTGCCAATATATCGGCTGCATATACTCTTGCAAAAGTGCACAATTTTACATTGAACCTTAACTATAGCAGGTATGCAAACACCAACCTTGTCTACGAGGAATACCAACGCGATAAGGGGTATGATTTTACCTGCTCATTCAGCTATAGTTTCTCCTTCACAGCGTTCAGCATAAAGCGCAGGTCGCAGGAGGATGCTGCAAAGTACGGCAAGTATGAATACTACTCCGACTTTTCACGCCGTGCGATACGTGAACGCCAGATGTTGGAGTACCAGAAACAGAAGAATAACGAGAACCGCCAGAAGATGAACAGCGTGGATGCTTCGGTATTGTAAGGGGGTAATATAAAGGATGTGAATTATGAAAGGACACAGGTTGTTTTCATTTATAATATGTATGTTATTGTGCGCAGGGAGTCTGTCTGCGCAGGTAACAGTGTCTGTACAGCGTAAGCAGAACCCTCTGCCTGCGCAGGGAGGTATATATCTTAGCGATCCCGGACGCTTTTTCAATATTGTGGTTACCAATACCAGTGCTACCGAGTTTCTGCCGGTACGTCTTGAGGCGCGCATCGAGGGACCTATTGAGAATGCAGTCGATATATGGCCGAACAGCGACTCGTATATGGCCACTGTGGCAAGCCGTACAATGCCGATATACATACCATTGCAGCCCGGTCAGTCACGTATACTGACACAGACCGACCTCTACAATATGTTCCGCCAGTATGACCCGGGAACCGAGTGTTATGGCGGCGGCGTGCTCTTCGAAACCTTCCAGAAGGGTGCAGAGAGCGGCTCTTTCGGCCTTTTGCCCGAGGGACACTACGGTATTAGGATAACAGCAAAGACCAATTTTACCGATTTCAACGACCCCGGTGACTATCTTGGCGAGGGCTCTTGTTTCTTCGACATCTGCTATTCTGCTAATCCGCCATCGTTCAACAATATAACATATATAAACGATGATAAATCGGGAGTGTCGGGATTTACCGAGGAGAGCGGCTACTATACAGCCTATTTCCCCACCTCCAATCCACGTTTCTCCTGGACAGAGCCTACATTCAACTATACCGGGCTCACGGTTACACGCCAGTTCCTGTACGATTTCAGGATATATCAGTTGACCGATGAGCAACACCCGTCCGATGCAGTCCTGCATAATGGTAACCTTGCGTTCCAGCAGTGTGGACTGATGACTCCCCAATGCATCGTTCCATATAATATTGTCGCGCAGTTGAAGCGTTACAAGAATGTAAAGTATGTGGCACAGGTTACGGCACGTCCACTTGTCAACGATACCTCTAATCCTGCTTATACGCAGATAGGCAATGACGGAAAGAGTGAGATGCTTGTGCTGCTTATGGATAATGACAAGCAGGACCACGACTATGATATCGTCGTAGACAACCCGGTGATAGACCTTCCGATTACCGTAACTGTAGAGCCTAAATACACTGAACTGCCTTCGGCAATGTATTCCTATTTTGATAGCCCGAGCGAACTGTTCAACGTGACACTCGAGAACAGGGGAAGCGAGACCATTCCGATATGTATGCTTATGCAGTACTACAAGGGCAACTGGGGTGTGACCGCTGCTCCCGACAAGCAACACAAGAACGAGTATATCGAAATCCCTGCAGGCGAGAAGGTTGCACTCTCACCCGAGGACTTCGACCGCTTGGCCGGCGGATATGATTTTGACCGCGATGTCATTGCGTTCAAGGCAAAGACAGGTTTTGTAATAGGCAAGCCATCGAACGACTATTTCTCCGAGGAGATAGATACCGCTTTCGTCCGTGTGTGCCGCTACACAGGCGGAAAGCCGGTTTTGCGCGAGACTATTGTAGGAAAGGGTCGTGCCCCGTTCCGCACCTCACCTAATGTCATAAGCGGAGAGATGTTCAGCATCACTCTTGAACCCAAGATGCCGGTTCTCCCTGCCGACGGCAACCACTACTTCGACAAACCATCGAGGCTGTTTACCTTGAAGATAAAGAGCCTCTCCCCCAAAAGTATGCGAATATTCCCGACTCTTCTCTATTTTGTGGATGACGAGGTCGCGTATTCGGGTGAGTATATGAAGGGCAAGCGCCTGGCCGACAACTATATAACCATCAAGCCAAATGAGACAAAGACATTCACCGATGATGAATTCGACAAATTCTTCGGTGGTTTCGACGAGTTCAAGAAAACGATTAAAGGCGGCGAACCGGAGGTGCTGTCCGATTTCGGCGAGATAGCCCTGTCCGAGGGTGCTGGCAATGTCGCCAAGCTAATATTGTTCGATTATGAGCGCCTGAGTATGCTGAACATAGAGCAGGATGGCGTGTCGTCGGCATTGCTGATGGATTATGACGTCTCATTCAATGCTTCATCCAGTGTGAAGCTGGGCGATGTGGATATTGTCATAAGACCAAGGGTAAATCCGTTCCCTTACAATGGCGATGTATACATAAACAGTCCCGGGCGTCTCTTTGAGATAGAACTCAATAACCTCACCAACAAGGATTTGAAACTGACTCCTTGCATAACATACGCCAACAGGGAGATAGACGGCGACCTATACTCTTATATGGCGTCCAAGTGGAGCACAAGACCCGAGTTTGTGTTGAAGGCGAAGGAGAAGAAGATTCTTGACCGTGAGACACTGAATAAACTTTGTGGCGACACGGCTGCAATACGTATTAACCACGCAACGGGCGAGAAGGAGAGTCCGTTCAGTGATTTCGACGAGATAATATCTCTTGACGACGAAAACCATCTTAAATTCACGCTTCTGAATGCCGACAGTCTGCGTGCTCTGCCTGCCGATGCCGAAGATTTTGAAAAGAGAGTTCACGTAGCGACACAGGCACTGGACTTTTGGGCAAGCGAGGATGTTGTGCTTACCGACCTCGATGTGACAGTCGGTCTGAAGATGAATCCTATGCCCTACAATGCAAGGGCGTACTTCACAAAACCCGAGCAACTGTTCGAGGTCTCGCTCACCAATGTCGGTGACAAGACAATTGAGTTCGTGCCGATGATTATGTACGAATTCAACGGCGATAGCGAGGTGACATATCTCTCGAACTCCTTTAAAGACAAAACCGTCAAGCATATACTTGTCAAGCCCGGTGAAACCGTGAAACTTGACGAAAAACAGGTAAATCTCTATTTTGCAGGCAAGGGCTTTACCAAAATCATAAGCGACACAGAGGGTAAGATAAGCGAGAAGAGTGAATATGATATCTTCTATGCCGACAGGGATATAACCATAGATGCTGAATTCTACAGCAAGGTAACCTTTACGGCTCTCAAGCCGATAGTGCAATATGGAGGTTCGGGAACAATCTCCGAAATGACTATCGGGGAAGGGCATGTCAACTTCCAGGTGTCGCCGTTGGTGCGCCTCGATGATGTGGCTGTGACAGTAAAGCCTAAACTGGACCCGCTGCCGGCAAATGGCAACCTCTATTTCGAGAGCCCGGCATCGCTGTTCGAGGTTGAGCTTAAGAACAATACTGCCAATACTTACAATGTCCTCCCGAACATAATGTATCTTTTCGATGAGTTCGGCTCATACTATGCGTCGGTGTTCAAGGAGCCGCGTTACGACAAGGCAATCAAGCTCGGTCCCAACGAGGTGAAGAAACTGACCTCAACCGAACTCAACACCTTGTGCGGTATGCCCGACAG
>CALBKR010000306.1 GCA_937896105.1 uncultured Bacteroidales bacterium | reverse complement strand
AGTGCGGCGGCTTGCTCTACTACGATGGAGCCAACCTCAACGCAGTGCTCGGCAAGTGCCGTCCCGGTGATATGGGCTTCGACATTATGCACATAAACCTTCACAAGACCTTCTCTACACCTCACGGTGGCGGTGGCCCGGGCGACGGCCCTGTAGGCGTGCGCGAAGGCCTTGAGGCGCTGTTGCCTAACCCGCAGGTGAAGAAAGATGCCGACGGCCGCTTCTACATAGACAGCGACGACAGGTCGGCCGGCTATGTATCGAATTTCCTCGGTAATTTCGGCGTGCTGTTGCGTGCCTATACCTATATCCTCACCCTCGGCCGCGAGAATGTGAAGATGGTGGGGCCGCTTGCAGTGCTCAATGCCAATTATGTGAAGGAGTCGCTCAAGAATGAGTACTATTTGCCCATCGAGGGTGTGTGCAAGCACGAGTTTGTCTTCGACGGCCTTGCCGACAAGTCGACAGGTGTCACAACGCTCGACATTGCCAAGCGCCTGCTCGACTACGGCTATCACGCGCCTACAATCTACTTCCCGTTGCTGTTCCATCAGAGCATTATGATAGAACCTACAGAAACGGAGAGTAAGGAGACGCTCGACGAGTTCATTGCCGTGATGAAGAAGGTTGCAGCCGAGGCCATTACCCACCCCGATGTGGTGAAGAACGCTCCTCACAGCACCCCTGTGCGCCGCTTGGACGAGACAACAGCAGCACGCTCACCCAAGACAACGTACAGACAACTTAAAGGTTAAGAGTACAGATAAGAGAGTACAGAGTTCAGATAACAGAGTACAGATAACAGAGTACAGATAACAGATTACAGATAACCGGTGCTCGTCTATAGTTAATTTTCCCAGGCAATACGCAAGTATGTCTGGGAAAATTTTTAGTTTGTTCCTGGGGTCTCATTGTTTCAAAATGAACACGGGTTTGTTGTTTGTGTTGTGTTTTTACTATTCACCTACAGGTGCAGCTATTTCTGCAGTCGCTTCGCAATCTGCTTTGCTATTTGTAGGTGAAGTTGCATTGCGCTCGTTGTCGCTATTTTTGAATGTAAAAAACGGCGAAACATACGAAATACACTTCTATAAGAAAATATTTATTAGAAATTTAAAAGGCTTATTTATACTGAAGAAACAAATTCCTTGATATTTGAGTGTTGGTTGCTAAAAAGTGTTATCTTTGCATTGTTCATGGGGAGAAATCCATGAATGCAAGAAAGCATTTTGTTAAGTCCTAATCTGTAAAATCGCCAAAATAAACTACGGAGGACGAAGCAACTAATGCTCATTCTGTGTTGTGTATATACAGGTCCTTTTTTTACTGAAAGTAACCAAGTATATATATTCACGGCGTGGGAATATTGTTTCTTCACCGTTCGTTTCCGTTAAGGCGTTTGGCGATGCCTGCAGATTGATGGACGTAAGACTCAAGTCTCACGTCTTTTTTATTTATATGTTACGTGGTACTATTTCTTGCAAAGTGTATAATGTAAACTTTGAAACTGTTATTATTGTTATGATTGAAACGACATTGATGTTTGTGTTATTCTTATATGTCTTTCCTGTAATTGTTTGTGTTGCCTGGTCAAAATTGTGGGGTGACCCGATTACATACAAATCTTATATGCCGATAATAAATCTGACTTATGTTGCTGTTTTCTTTTGTATATTTATTATAAGTATATTAGCTTTGATTATCGAACGCTTTCCGTATTTGATATACAATTACAAAAAAATATTAAAAGAGATAAGACGAAAATAACAGCTTATTGATTTTTGGTCTAAAACAGAATACATACGATTTGTTTGATTATACTGTTGGGCTTTTGTCTATTTTCACTATTTTTGCAGAATATTGTGAAAATGTAAAAAATGAAACAGGAGAATGAAAAACAGACGGGATTGCCCGAGAATGCGTTCCGTCCATTGAAGGAGGGCGAGGAGTACAAGCCTCTGATGTCGCCCGACAAGAAATATCCCGAAGTGAATGCCTGGTCGGTGACCTGGGGCTTGCTTATGGCAGTGTTGTTCTCGGCCGCATCGGCCTATCTTGGCCTGAAGGTCGGTCAGGTGTTCGAGGCTGCTATCCCCATTGCCATTATAGCTGTGGGCGTGTCGACTGTTGCAAAACGTAAAGGTGCGCTTGGCGAGAATGTCATCATACAGTCTATCGGTGCCTGCTCGGGTGTCATCGTTGCCGGTGCAATATTTACTCTGCCGGCGCTTTACATACTCAAGAGCAAATACCCTGATATGACAGTGACATTTATGCAGATGTTCATCAGTTCATTGCTCGGCGGTATCCTGGGTATACTGTTCCTTATTCCATTCCGCAAATACTTTGTCAAGGACAAGCACGGCGAGTATCCCTTCCCCGAGGCTACTGCAAGTACACAGGTGCTTGTGTCGGGCGAAAAGGGCGGCAGCCAGGCAAAGCCTCTGCTCATTGCAGGTCTCATCGGCGGTTTGTACGATTTTATCGTGGCTACATTCGGCTGGTGGAACGAGAATGTCACGACACGTGTCATCGGGTGGGGCGAGACGCTTGCCGAGAAGGCAAAGGTGGTGCTCAAACTGAACACCGGTGCGGCAGTGCTTGGCTTGGGATGTATCATCGGCCTGAAATATGCCCTGATTATATGTGTCGGCTCACTTGTCGTGTGGCTGCTTATTGTTCCCGGTATGGGGCTATTCTTCGGCGACCAGGTTCTCAATATGTGGAACCCGGAGATTACGCAGACAGTAGGCCAGATGTCACCCGAGGAAATCTTCAGCAACTATGCGAAGAGTATCGGTATCGGCGGTATCGCAATGGCCGGTATTATAGGTATCTTCAAGTCTTGGGGCGTGATAAAGAGTGCGGCGGGTCTTGCTTCGCGTGAGATGTCGAACAAGAGAGGCGGCGAG
>CALBKR010000305.1 GCA_937896105.1 uncultured Bacteroidales bacterium | reverse complement strand
TGAACGGCAGGTCGAGCCAGGTTGGGGTGGTGACCACCGAGCGGCGGTGCGAGAATGCATCATAGCTTAGCTTTCCGTGATAGCTTCCCATTCCCGAGTTGCCCACACCGCCGTACGGTGATGTCGCGTGTGCGCCAGGCAAAGGCGCAGGGTGTGCCAATAACAAATTATGGCATAGCAATTGCCGCACTCAATGGCATATTGGAGCGTGTTACGTTATGATTTATTCTAGAACAGGTATCCTGTGTTTATGTAGAAAGCTCCGTTGCCGTCCTGTTTCTTGATTACCGGGTTCTTGCTGAATTTGCTTACCGGCAAGCCGTATTCAAATGCTACAATGAAATTCTGGTTCATTATAAAACGTAGACCACCACCGACTGTGATGTGAGGGCGATCGCTGGATAGCCCGGATTGTTTCATATATTCATCGTACTGAGTACGGTATTGCTCTTCGCCACGGAATGACATATCGTAGTTTCTTGTTGTCATTGTACCGTCGCTGAATACATTGAGACCGAACGCGATATTCTGCTTCCACAGGCTGAAACTAACAAAACGCCAGCGCAACTCTATATTGTATGTCGCAACATCAAGGCCTTGCACACGGTTGCGCATCAGTCCTCTCACGGTACGGTAACCGCCCATTCCGTCACGGTCGTATGTGGGTCCCATTGTTGTAATGAAAGGTAAAATGTAGTATGGAACACTATTCCCGAATGAACCCTCATAGTTCAAACGGTAGGCAAGTGTCAGCACATCGTTCTTAACTATGGGTACATAGTGACGGAATGTGGCTGAGTAACGGTAATAGGGATGTGTTGTACCTAACCATCCCGGTGCAAGTGTCACGTGAGCCTCTGCCCATATACCTTTTGATGGTGCACCCTCTTTGTCGCGTGTGTCAAACAGCAGTCCAAGGCGCACGGCACTGCTGAAACCGCCCCAAGCCTCGTCCTCAGAAATGATACCCCATCTGCGGTAGAGATCGAAAACGGTAGGCTCCGTCTCGGGATACTTCTTGTGCTCATCCTTGTTCTTGTTTATCTTATCAAGGTTTAGTGCATGCTGCTTGTTGTATCCTGTCCTTATATAATTCATATGATATCCGGCTTCCCAAAAAAGTCTGTTTCTCCAGATATTTCCTATGAAATCGGTCTTAAAATTGAAATTCAGGCGGTTGAGCCGGTATTTGGGAGTATATATGAAATCAATAGTGTTATCCTTGTCTTTGCCAAGGGCTATCTTTTTATGGTCATAGTAGGAGATATATCCGTTAAAACCATAGAAATCCGTCGCTTTGTCGTTTGTAAGTGTTGCGGCTGTCGACCATCGTACACTGGGTATTAGAAATCTGTTGTCATATGAAATAACGAACAATTGTGAACCCTTTGTGAAGAACGATGCTTCGAGGTAGAGATGCTGGCGAGTATTAGGGTACCGGCTTCCGTCGCCGAAATCATAAACATTCAACAATGCACCTAATTGAAATCCTTTGTCGGCATCGAATGCCACGACAGGCAGTGGCCCGAAACTGAACCCCTTCTTCACAATCTCCTTCTTGTCGTCTATCTTCTCAATCTTATCAATGCCATTTGTCTGTGCATTAAGACCGAAGAGTGATACCGTTGTGCATATTAGTGCAATTATCCCTCTTTTCATAATATATCATTATTTGAAGAACAGCTGTCTTATTTCGTTATATTTTTTAACCAGAGATTTGCAATGTAATAGCTTGAAATCCGATATGGTCAGGCGTATGGCTCTGTATGTGTCCTGTGCTATGGCCGGTGCCGGTACTATTGCAACCATAATGCATAAGGCTAATGCGTTTGGCAGGTATATGAAGGCCAGGACAGTGTAAATGACCATAAGTAAAGGCCACAACAGAAGCTGCAGGACAAAACGTACCGAATTGTGGAACGCGCGATCCTTGAATTTCTTTGTCAGTGCCATGCTAATTACCGTTATCGGTAGTGTCAGCAACATTGTTGCAATAGTGTATGGAAGTGTTGCGAGCAATAGAATGAATCTTAAAGCCAGCGAGCGCATAGTCGGTTGCTTGGCAACGGATTTCAAGCTTATCTGCTTCTCTTTGCGCATATTTGACGCTTCGACGGCCAACTCTATGAGTTCCTTTGCCTGTTCAGGATTTTCTCTTTTGAGTGTCTCGATTTGTCTGACAGCTTCTTGGTTGACTGTAACCAGTGGAACTCTTCTTTTGGTCTTTTTGTTTTTTAACTGCATTCTTGACACCGCTGCACAAATCTCATTTTTGGCATCATATTCCTCATCATTGGCAATGTAGTGAATGTTCTCCTTAATTCTGGCAGCAAGGCACTCCTTCATCAGAACCATCTGTTCCTGTGGCGTCTTTTCTTTGTGACTTTCGATAAACTCCCCGATATTTATTGGATTACCTACCTGTACGTGTACCGATGAGCGGAAACGATAAAAATTACCGTATCTTATACCTACAGGTACGATATACAACGGCGTGTCACCAAGCAGTTCCTTTGCCTGGAGTGCTATGCGGAATATTCCTTTTGAGAGAGGCAACATCGAGTACTTTGTCTGGTGCGTACCCTCCGGGAAGATGCACAAGGGGACTTTGTCTTTAAGAACATCGGCTGCAATACCGATTGCTTTGTTGTTCTTCTTTACCTCTTCTATGCCGTCTCGCAGACGCATTATCGGCATCATCTTGAAGAACTTGAACATTGCTGCCAGTTTCGGGTTGCGGAAGATATCGGCACGTGCAATGAATACTTTTGGGCTATGATTCATTGCAAGGATAACCATTGCGTCCATTAATGCACCTGTGTGGTTCGGCGCAAAAATAATGGCGGCATCTTTGGGAATACGTTCCATCCCTGCATATTTTATTTTGCGAAATGATGCTTTTGTAGTCAGGTTTACTAACCGGTGCAGGATGTCGTATCGCCAGTCTCTATCCTGTAATTTTCTTTTCTTTCTCATTTCTTATGCCTTTTTACGACGGAAAAAGTATGCAATGGTAAGTCCGGATATAATATGCCAGATGCCCCATAGGGCTGCAACGATAACCATTCCGCCGTTGCTGCCCCATACATCGGGCGAGAAAATAGCCGGGTTGAAAAGTAGTGCCAGTGCGAGGCCTGAATTCTGTATGCCTATCTCTATTGCCAATGTACGGCAGTCCTTTTCAGTAGCTTTAGCGAATTTACTGCCCCAATAACCTGTGCTTAATGCCATTGCGTTATGTATAACGACAATCAATAATGCACATAATATGGCAGCGTATACATCCCAATGCTGCTCAAGCCCGGACAGAACTTGGGTCATTGATACTATGACCATACCAATGAAGAAGACTATGGAGAGTATTTGTGTCGGTTTTATTATCTTTTTGGCAATTCTCGGGAACTTGTGTGAGAATATAAGTCCCAACACAATAGGCACTCCGAGTATAAGAAATATTTGTGACAGAATCTCCGAGAATGGAATTTCCAACGTTGGGATATCGTTGTTTATTGATGCGAACTTGCAGTAGTGGGTTCCCCAGAACCAGAAATTGAACGGTGTGACTATTGATGCAAACACTGTTGATATTGCAGTCAGCGATACAGATAGCTCGATATTGCCTTTGGAGAGCGATGAAAGGAAATTCGATATGTTGCCGCCGGGGCACGATGATACAAGTATCATACCTAATGCAACCATAGGGGTAATAATCGGGTTCAGTATAATAGCAAGCAGGCAGGTTATGGCCGGTAGCGCGAACCATTGCAAAACAAGGCCTGTGATTACAGATTTAGGCTTTCTGAGAATGCTTTTGAATGTGGATGTCTTGATGTTGAGTGCAACACCGAACATTACAAATGCAAGGATAAAATTTACGATAACCATTTCCCCTGAACCTAAATTAATGTAGAGTGTGTCAAGGGTCTGCAAATGTTCTTTCATACGATATGTGTTTGTGTTATTTCATTAGTATGTCGTGTGTGTTGTGTTCATTCTGTCATTACAGCAGTTTCTTTACCAATCCGAACATCTTGTAGGGCATATACCTGAACGGCAGGTCGAGCCAGGTTGGGGTGGTGACCACCGAGCGGCGGTGCGAGAAGGCGTCGTAGCTTAGCTTTCCGTGGTAGCTTCCCATTCCCGAGTTGCCCACGCCGCCGAAAGGTATGTTCTCGTTTGCAATGTGCATAATGGTGTCGTTGATGCACGAGCCACCGGCCGATGTGGTGCGTATGACCTCTTTACCGGTGCTAACCTTGCCGAAGTAGTAGAGTGCAAGCGGTTTCTCGCGTTCCCTCACGAATTTTACCGCTTCATCGGTGTCGTCGAATGGTATCATTGGCAGCACAGGACCGAAAATCTCCTCCTGCATAACGGGCGCGTTAGTGTCTACATCGGCAAGCAGGGTCGGCTCGATGTAGCGTTCCTTGGCATCAGTGGCACCGCCAAGTGCAATGCGCCCATCCTTCAGGTAGCCGGCAACGCGCTCGAAAGCCCTGTCGCTCACAAGACGCACGAAATGTCGGCTCTCCTTTATGTTCTTGCCGTGCAGGCGTTCAAGTGCCTTTGCGAAAGCCTTGATGAAATCCTCTTGCCGGCTGCGGTGTATGAGCAGATAGTCGGGGGCTATGCAGGTCTGGCCGGCATTGAGTGTCTTGCCCCAGGCGATGCGGCGTGCTGCAATTTCTATGTCGGCATCGGCATCCACGATGCAGGGGCTTTTGCCTCCGAGCTCAAGCACTACAGGTGTCAGGTTCTTGGCCGCTGCTGCCATAACTTTTCTGCCGAGTGCAGGGCTGCCGGTGAAGAATATTATATCGAAGCGTTCGTCGAGCAAGGCGCTGTTAACTTCGCGGTTTCCCTGTACGACAGCTATATACTCTTTGTCGAATGTCGCAGTTATAATCTCTTCGATGACACTCGATACATTGGGTACATAGGGCGACGGTTTCAGTATTGCCGTGCAGCCTGCCGATATGGCTCCCACAAGCGGGTTGAACAGCAGCTGTACAGGGTAGTTCCACGGTGATATTATCAGTGCATTTCCCAATGGCTCGCTCACAACGCGGCATCGCGAAGGCATCATCTTCAATGGCGTGCAAGCGCTGTGGCTGCGCATCCAGCGGCGAAGGTGTGCGAGATGGTTCCTTATCTCGCCGGTAACGATGCTCAATTCGGTCATTATTGCTTCCTGTGGCGATTTATGCAGGTCGTTCCATAGTGCATCACACAGTGGCTTTTCCCACTTTTTCAAGGCTGTCTGCAACTTCTTCAGCTGCTCCTTGCGGAAACTGCGGTCGAGTGTGGCATTGCTTGCGAAAAATCTGCGTTGCTGTGCCAATATCTCCTTTATCTCGTTCTCTGTAGTGTTCTTTATGTTCATTATATTGTTGCCTTGTTTTATGTATACATTGTTGTGCAGGGCAAAGTGAAGCATGAATATATCTTTTGCTTTGCTCAAGATCACAAACTTTCATTACTTGCGGCCTGTGAAATTGTCCATTGCGTGGAATATGCCGACAACCTCTCCAAAGATATAATCAAAAATCGATGTGGGCAACACTGCCTGGCAGAAACGTATGAAATGGTAGCCGAATGGCAATCCCTTGAAATTCCTGTTGCGCTCAATGGCCTTCAGAATCTTTTTTGCTGTAGGTTCGGGCTTCAGGATAGGGAATATGCGCGATTTGACACCGTCGAACATTCCGGTGTTGATGAAGTATGGGGCTATGGTTGTGAAACGCGCCTTGCTTTTCATCTGCTTGAGCTCTATGCGCACGCTGTCGCTCCAGCCTATGACAGCCCATTTGCTTGCCACATACACCGACATCTTGGGGTTTGCTATCATACCGGCTGCCGATGCTATGTTGCAGATGTGCCCGTGGTTGCGCTCTATCATACCGGGCAGGAACTGCTGTGCAATAACCATAGGCGCAACGGCATTTATGCTCATTGTACGTTCAATTTCACGGGTTGTAAGCTTGTCGAATGTTGCATTGCTTGTTACGATACCGGCGCAGTTGATGACAATATCCACGTTGCCGCACTCAGCCATTGTGGTCTGCGCCATCTCCTTTACCTGCTCGCTGTCCGAAACATCTACCTTGTAGCCGATAACCTTTCCAAGTTTCTCATACTCCTTTACCGTTGATGCTATGCCGGCTTCGTTGATATCCCAGACAATAAGCATACGTGCACCCTTCTCGAGCGCCATCCTTCCCATTATGCGGCCTATTCCCGATGCACCGCCGGTAATAAGCACGCTGTTATCCTTGATTTTGGTCATAATTTTACCTTTTTTATGTATATTTTGTTAATTTATCCTTTTGTGCGTGCAAAATTAGTATAAAAAGAATAAATTACAATGTGAAATTGCACAAAAATAAGTTAAATGTGAAATGATTAAGCACTGTTAGACTACTTTACAGTCTTGTAGGGTAGCCCCTCGATACGTTCAATAGGGTACTGCCCCTCGAGCAGTCCGCTAATCACCGTGTCGCGCGCGCCGGCTGTCTGGAACGGGTAGAGCTCGAACATCGGCATAACCGAGGCGAAGTGCTCCATAATCTCCGATTGTATGCTTTCGTAGTCGCTCCAGTCGGTTATGTCGGCAAAGCAGTAGAACTGTATCGGCAGTCCGTTCTCGTTGGGCTCGAGGGTGCGCACCATTATGAGCATATCCTTGCGTATGTGCGGATGGCTGTTCAGGTAGATGCTTGCGTATGCGCGGAAGAGCCCGGCATTGGTGTCGATGGTGCCGTTGGTGAGCCCTTCGGGGTTGGCTGTGTT
>CALBKR010000304.1 GCA_937896105.1 uncultured Bacteroidales bacterium | reverse complement strand
ATTCAACTTTTTGAGAAAAAATATCCAAAGCTTGTCGATTACCTTGTTTTCGAGGCACGAAAGGTAAAAGAACAGGTGTACTTTGACCCTTCGTTACGTGTAAAAAAGACTATAAACTTCGACGATATTATAGATGACGAAGAATTAGAGGATGAACGCTTGAAACTGATGTTTAAGCCTGGAGAACTGAATGAATTTCTAGACAAAAACGGGTATATAAAAAATATTGAGAACGCAATGCTCGATTATAAAAAGAACCATATACCCAACCATCAAATATATGGTGTATTTCTTACAGGTGGCGCTTCTCGTATGGATTTTATCAAACCTCTTGTATGTAAGTGTTGGGGAGTACCTGAGGAGCTTGTTTACCGCGACCAAGACCCTTCATTGACAATTTCACAAGGAGTTGCCGAAGTTGCCCGTATGGATATGCGTACAGCTGGTATGGATAATGGGCTTGAAGATGAGATTGAACAATTGATAGAGAGTGATGTCGTAATAAATGCCTTCACTGATAAGATAACACTAATCATTGCTTCAAATATCAGAGATGGTGTCGCTGATATCTTAAATAACTTTAAAGATAATCCATACTCTAATAATTATGATTTAATACTTGATTCTATTGCAGATCTTAATGAAGGTCTTAATATGATAATACAAACATTCGCAAAGGTGGATGGTGAAATGATAGAAAATTGTGCAAATGAATGTATTGAGGAAGTAACTGCAAACATACGTAAACAGGTTAATGATATAGTGTCTGTTTATCGTGCTCAAGGAAATAATATGAATATTGATCTACCTAAATTAAATTGCAGTACAATTAATATTCCATCAATAAATCTTGATGGACTAATTGATGACATTGTTAGGAGTTTGTCTCCTGATGGAAATAAAAATACGGCAACAGCCTGGGGAGCCGGAGTCGGAATGGTACTCTTTGGGCCTTTAGGTGCCGCAGCTGGAGGTTGGCTCGCTAGAAATATTTTCGGTAAAAGCAAGGAGGAGCAAATGAATGAGCTTATGATTGAAAGTCTAACAGACGAACAAAGAACTATTGTTTATAATCAATTCGCTGAGAATTGGGATAATATACAAGATGATATTTATAATTCGGTAAATAGTGCAATACTACAAGAGGTCAATATTGCCACCATGCTAAATAGTAATATAAAATCATTGTTACAATCTTATAAAGAGAATCTTAAGAATGCCCGTATCTTAATTGACTAAACTATGGCTAACGAACTTATAACACGCGAATACGACGCTAAGATATTAGCCGCCACTGCCCTTTCTGAATCATTGTCTTTTTGCTTGGAGAGAAAATATCTTCAACGGATAACTGATTCCGATAGCTGTGAATCTCTTTTTGAAGTGGAGGCTATCTCTGTTACAGATGCAACAAGCGTTTCTTGGATAGAGATTACGCAAATAGGCCGACCATTGGAAAAATCGGCAGAAGGTTGTTTTACTGCTATTCAGAAAATTCTATACTCTTGTTTCATACCAAAAGAGTTGCAACTGCTTTTCTTAATAATAGGTGACGGCACCGAGAATCACCTTTATTTAGGATTAAGATCCCCCAACAAAGCTGTTGCGCCCAAAAGTATCGTACGCAATCTAAACGAATTTATCAAAGGCGTATGGCCGGGATTGCAGACAAAAATAATAAAGGATGAGAATGAAGATTTATGCAGGTTCAAAGAGTGTATCTCCTGCGAAACTTACGACAACATCTACACTCTGACCGGAATCCCGTCAATGGAATCTCAATACAAGACACTCTATCCTGCTACTATAGACAAACTTATTGCAGGAATGAGCAAGAGTAAAAACTATTCATATATGGTTGTTGCCGACCCGATAGAAAATTCAAGCACTGAATACATGTTGTACCAATGTAGAGAAATGAATGGGCAGGCCGAGTCATTAAAATCAATGAATGTTACAGAAGGTTTTTCTCAAGGAAGGTCAATTACTCATAGTTCTTCGCATACAGAAGGGGTTTCAAAATCAGTAAGCGAATCTATTACAAAAAAAGATTTTTCGCGATTAGGAAAGTTGGCCATTGGAGCTACCGGTTTGGGAGTTGCGTCAAGTTTCTTTCCAGCTGCGGCGGAAGTCCTTGACGGGGTTGCAGATATTAGCGGAGAATTGGTAAGTGCCGCAGCCGGCTACTTTGGCGGCAGCATAGCAAGTGGCATTATCGGTTCGCTCACACCAACCATAAGCACCTCTACTACCAATAGCGAAAACAGTAGCGACACAGAGAGCTATTCGCAAGGGGCAAATGAGAATAAGTCTCAAAGTCTAAGCCGAAATATTGTAAACAAGCATATTGAAGCAGTATCTGAACACCTCTTTTATCACTCCAAGCGAATAGAAACCGGCAAAGCCATTGGATTGTGGAAAGTAGGTGTCTATTTGATGGCTGAGAGAAAATCAGACATAAACAGTGCTGCGCTACAGTTACGTTCTATATTGAGCGGGCAGGAATCAATTTGCGAGCCGATACGCATTCATGATATTACAGATGTCTTAAATGAGAAGTATCGTGAACAGACAATAGGTAATTTTACGTCTCCCAAACTACGCATAAACAACAGATATGGCAATCCTTTCAATCATCCATTGGATACTGCTGACAGCGACCACTACAAAGAACTGAAAACCGTACTTACAACCAAGGAACTTTCCTATCTCATAAACTTTCCCCTGCGGAGCGTACCGGGAATAAGCGTCGTTGATAGTTCACCCGAATTCAGCCTTAATCAGTCGGATGTTCCGGCAGAGGCTGGCAGTGTTGATTTTGGAAGATTGTTGTACGGCGGCACAGAGACTGAGATGTCATACAGATTACCAATAGACCTTCTTGCGAAGCATACACTTCTGTCGGGTATCAACGGCACAGGAAAGACAAATACGGTGCAATCAATCCTTAACAGTCTGCAAGGCAAGATTCCGTTCCTTATCATCGAGCCGGCAAAGAGCGAGTATGTCGATTGGGCCGTCGAGTACAACAAACTGCACCCCGAAACGCCGATAGATATATACATTCCCGGATGCAAAAGTTATAAGGATAAACAGACACGCAAACCTATTGCCAACCAAAAGATTCTGAAGATAAACCCATTTGAGGTCGTGTGGCTGAACAAAGAGCAGGAACCTAATGTGCTTACACACATAGATCGTCTGAAGTCTACATTTGCGGCCGCTTTTCCAATGTACGACATATTGCCGATACTCATGGAAGACCTTATCTACACAATCTATCAGAATAAGACAACCGATTGGTTGACACAAGAACCGGAATACGGAAAAACATTGCCACCGACGCTCAACAGCATGAGCATAGGCGTAGATAAAGTTATTTCCAACCGAGGTTACGAAGAGCGGATAGAACGCAACATGAAAGCCTGTCTTAACACACGCATAGACAGCCTTAAGCGCGGCTGGAAAGGCGAAATGCTCAATACTGTACACTCTACTCCGTGGAAAGAATTGTTCGAGAAGCCTTGCGTAATCAATCTGTCATACGTAGGCGACGATGTTGACAAAGCATTCTTCATGGCTATCATTCTGCAATTCTTGTACGAATATCGTACAGCATGCGCCGAAATAGGAGAGGTCGATTTTAACGACAACAGTTGCAAGCATCTTACAGTGATAGAAGA
>CALBKR010000303.1 GCA_937896105.1 uncultured Bacteroidales bacterium | reverse complement strand
TCTGTTAATCCCCGCCGGGATAGAGAATGTCGATTTTAGCAAAATCATAAGTCTGAACCCCACAGCAGCCTATTTATGGGAGAATATTGCCGAGCTGGATAATTTCAACATAGACACGCTTGTCGAGCTTCTGCTCAAGGAGTATGAGGTCGAGGAGGCTGTTGCTCGTGAAGATTGCCAACTGATTATCGAGCGTTGGGCCGAGATAGGATTGATTGAGGATTAAGATACCCTCGTCATAATAGCACCAACAGCGGTACGGGATTTTAAATATCCCGTACCGCTGTTTTTTGCACCAATTACTTGCAATATCGTCAGGGCTTACTCTCCTTTCTATGGAAAATAATAGCCCCTGCCGCAAAAGACAATAGACCGAGTGTCGTTACCGATGAACATCAGCAACTAACAATAGCCATTTGCACAGGCATATACAAAAAAGTCAGCGTGCTTTTTAAAAGCACGCTGACTGCAATATTAGAGAGTGTGTTAATTACTTAACCAGCACCTTTTTACCGTTGATGATGTAAACACCCTTAACGGCGTTCTTAACACGACGACCGGTTACATCGTAGATAACCTCCTCGCCATCCTCGGCGTCAACATTACCGATGCCGCTGAGTGTACCGTCAACTGTAAATAAGAACTTAGCGCCCTTAAATATCTCGCCGGTCTCTGCATTGGTAAACATATACATAGGTATTGACAATGTATAAACACCGGCATTGTATATACCGCTTATCAGCTCAAATTTAACAACATTACCCTCGACAGAGAAATGTGCTTCATTTACAGAGCCATCATCGCCGGGAATATTGTATGTGTCAATTCCGGGACGCAAGAGGTCGCAAGATATATCGTGGCTGAAAGTAACTGTTATGGTTGTCAGACTGCTTACAGTGCTACCATCGGCAGGCTCAACGCTTACAACACCAAACTCGGCGGGCTCAACGGGCGCGGGAGCCTCGGCCTCTTCGAGCACCCAAGAAGCGGCTTTCTCAATGGGAGCATCGCAGAAGGGATAATCAACGCCGCCTACATTCTCGACCTTGAAGTAGCCCTTGCTGCACTTGATGTAGAACTCACCCTCAGCATCTGTTGCCTCGAATGCAAGAGCGCTCTTTAGGGTTGCGTCGTTCCAAGCATCAACGTTCCAAGCGCGGCATACGATGTAGTAACCCTCGCTCGATACAAGGTACTTACCATTCTCGTCCTCTTCGATTGCAAATATCTGATCGCTAACCTCGGCATAATCTGATACAATTACTGAGCCGATGGGACCGGTCTCGTTGCTTGCGTTGCGCTCGCCAATGTGCAGATATTTGCCACTCTCGACGTGCTTTACACGATAGTACTTAACAGGATTGATAAATGCATTAACAGCTGCCATTACCTCGGCAGAAACCTCAACGCCTTCGACGGCAACAAACTTAACGGGTGTACCACCATCGGTAAGGTCGTTCATATTGGGGTTCCAACGTACGGGGTGTCCCTCGAACGAAGAAGCACCGCAACCGCTGCTCAGCAAATAGGTCTTATCGTTAAAGTCGGCTGTTATCTGGTAAGATGCCTCGTCAGCGACAGAGGTCTCGATATTGATAGCAAGAGCGTTTGTTGCATCGAGGCGGTTCGATACAGCTGCGTCAGCCTCAACATCGGTGTAAGTAAGGAATTTACCTGTTGCTACGTGGAACAAATATCTGTTACCGTCGTTAGCTGTGATGAGATACCAATTGAGGTCAACATTATCTGTTGCGCTGTTGTAATGGATGCTCTCGTATCCGCTGAGTGTTACGTCGGCGAGTTTGGCCTCATCGGGGAAGTCCTCGTGGTAAGCCATAAATCCGCGGCCGTTCCACTCCCAATGGAGTTTATAAACGCCGTCGGCAAGAGCTGTCTCTACCTCTTCGCCCTCGATGGTGAAGGTGAGTGTGGCACCCTCGAAGAATGCGCCGTCAGAGGTGCGGTTGATGTAGTTTGCGGGGATTACAAGGCTGTATGTGCCGGCTGCGGTAATCTCGCTCTCAAGAACAAACGATACAAGGCTGTAGTCGTTGTACCATTTGCCATCGGCATCTTGGAAGCTGGGAGCAGCCTTGCACACCTCGTTACCCTCGGCGTCAACTACGCTGATGGGGGTATAAACCTCGCCAATGTTGTGGCTGAAGTCAACCTCGATGCGGCTCAAAGACTCAACAACGCCAACGGCGGGTGTTGTGCTCTCGATGGTGAGGGGAGCGTTGTCGGCAAGCATATAGAAGCCGCCAATTGCCTCGCTGGCAACTGCAAGACCTTCGGGATTCAAGATAAAGTAGCCTGCGGGAACTGTGAACTGATACATTCCCTCGCCGCTGATAGCCTCGGGCAAGGTAAGAACAACGGTGTTGGCATCAACAACAACGGCGTCAAGCTCGAAGAACTTAGAATATACGTAGTCGCCTACCTCGTCGCTCCATACACCGCTCATCGGGTCGTAGAGGGTGGGAACGCCTGCCTCCTCGTTAACAGAAAGACCGGCAGCGCAGTAGAAGGTGAATTCCTTGAGCTCGCTCAACTGCTCCTCGCCTGTGGGTGTGTATTCGAGTGTGGGATACTCGCCCTGTGCATAGATTGTGGGCATAATAGCCTCGTCCTGTGCATCGGCGTATGCTCCGTAGCTTGAATATTTCACTGAGTACTGTATGTACTTGCCCTTCTCGACGTTGGTGATTGTGGCTTTTCCATCCTCACCAATGGCAATTGCCTGAGACATTCCTATTGTACAACCTGGTTCAATCGCTTCGTTTCTTGCAATATCATATTCCAGCCAACTCTCAATACGCTCCATGACTTCTTTTGCAAATTTCGGGTCATTCTCCATGCGTTCCTGTGCTTTTGGATGTATCATAACCGCTTTACTATTAGGTGCTACAGGTACATATCGCTGATTCTTCGGATTAGATCCTACAGGCTTCCAGTTTTCTATCAGCTCTGTTGATATTTCACCCTCTCGGAACAATGCTTCAAACGGATAATCATTTCTTGTACGCCATGCACTGCTTGTTCCATCTCCCACATTATAAACAATGTCTGGATACTTTTCTTTCAGCATACTCTCCAAAGACACATTTTCTGTGCCTGCAGCTTCTGCTGTTTTGGTTGCAGCTACCGATGTAGTACTCTTGCTTTCTAAAATACCACTAAAGGAATCTACCTTATCTTTTCCTGATGTTTTATTTAAGGTATATTTTGCATGGTTCATCATAATTAAACTTAGCTGCATATTATCAATCATAATTTCTCCTTTCTGCAAGATGGCATATTTTCAGCTTGGCGGCACCCCTCAAAAGCCCCAAACGGTCGGCTCTGCCGTCCGATGTGGTGCCGTGCGTGATAGCGCACTTTAACCCGCTTCAAATAATGACGACCGATTTTCGTCTATAATACCGTGTTTTCGGTCGTATTCTTCGAGTTTACGGATTACATTCTGTCGTGCCATTTCACGCTCTGCTTTTCTAAACTGCTCTGCATTAAAATGGTCGACAGCATCCTGTATCGGACGGATGGTATAGAGCAAATTACCGTTTTGCTTTTTACCGGATTTCAGCGTTTCCGTTGTAGGTTCGGTTGAGATAAGACACCTATCTTCAAGGCTTCGTACATATTTCATAACAGTTTTACGGGTGAGACCTAAAGCCTCGCCCATTTTTCTGTAGCTCGGATAACACTGGTAGGTGTTATGATCTTCGCAATAAATAAGATAGTTATATACTGCGATTTCACCTATCGATAAACCGAGGCGCATTATTTCATTCGGAATCATATAAAAGTTTTTACACGGATCCCGTTTTTGC
>CALBKR010000302.1 GCA_937896105.1 uncultured Bacteroidales bacterium | reverse complement strand
GCTGTGCCAGCTGGCCTACCGCATCGGCGATTCCTGCACCAATATCATCACACCCGAATTGTCGATAATAACAAATATAAGCCTCGACCATACACAATTCTTGGGCAACACACTTGCAGAGATTGCAGCCGAGAAGGCGGGCATAATAAAGCCCGGTATCCCGGTTGTCATAGGAGAGACGACACCCGAAACCAAGGCGGTGTTCAGCAGAAAGGCCGCCGACACAGGAGCGCCGCTCTACTTTGCCGAGGAGGAGGCTTTGTTACAGGAGGCCACTCCCCTGCCCCAAGGAGGCTACAGATACAGCACAAAGCCTTTCGGGGAAATAGAGGGCGAACTTGCCGGAGATTGCCAAACAAAGAATACAAACACGCTGCTTTCGGCAATAACAAGACTGCAGGAACAAGGCTTTGCCATCAGCGACGATGCAGTGCGAAAAGGATTTACAAATGTCTGCTCAACAACAGGCTTTACAGGCCGTTGGCAGACAATAGGCAATGCGCCACGCACGGTATGTGATGCCGGACACAATACCGGTGGCATAAAATACATCGTAGAGCAGCTGGAGCGCGAAAGCAAGCAACACACAAGGCTTCGCATTGTGTTCGGTATGGTCAATGACAAGGACATATCATCGGTGCTTGCAATGATGCCCCGAGATGCATCATATTACTTTACACAGGCAAGCATAAAAAGGGCGATGCCGGCAAATGAATTGAAAGAGAAGGCAGCCGGTTATGGACTGGAAGGCAACTGCTACCCCACTGTGATGGAAGCGCTGCAGGCGGCCAAGGGCGACAGTGCCACAAGTGATTTCATCTTCGTAGGCGGCAGCTGCTTCATTGTAGCCGACCTGCTGTCGGGCTTGAAGAAATATTGAATGTTATAAATCAAAAACAGCTACCGGATGGCTATCAAGGCCATACGGAATGAATAAAGGCGAGAAATGGAAATCATTTTTCGCTTTTGTTCATTTTTGTCGCATTTTTCTTTTGCTGTAAACCATTTTTTTATTTTATTTGCGGAGAAATAGCTATTTAACATACCGTAATATGAATTG
>CALBKR010000301.1 GCA_937896105.1 uncultured Bacteroidales bacterium | reverse complement strand
TTGCCCCCCTCTATTTTGTATATAATGTTATATATTTTTTATAGTTTTATTGCGGTCGTTTCGTTTGAAACGACTTTTTTTGTATATTAGCGGAAATTATTTAAAAAATTATGGAACCTCTATTACACGAATGTGGTGTTGCGATGATTCGCCTTCGTAAGCCTCTGAACTACTATCAGGAAAAGTACGGTACTTGGGCCTACGGAATGAACAAACTATTCCTGTTGATGAACAAGCAGTATAACCGCGGCCAGCAGGGTGCGGGTATCTCCTGCGTGAAGCTGAAGGCTTCTCCGGGCGAGGATTATATGTTCCGTGAGAGAGCCGAGGGCTCCGGCGCAATCTCAGCCGTTTTCGAAATGGCCAATAAGGATTCTCTCGCGCACCCTAAGGAGATGAAGAACAATGCCAACTACGCTTACCGCAACTTCGGTTTCGCAGGCGAGTTATATATGGGACACCTGCGCTATTCGGCAACCGGAAAGACTGGAATGCAGTATGTTCATCCCTTCCTTCGCCGCAACAACTGGCGTGCCAAGAACCTTGCACTATGCGGCAATTTCCACATAACCAATGTCGACGATGTCTTCCACGAACTCGTTTCTCACGGCCAGCATCCGCGCGTGCACGCCGACACATATATTATGCTTGAACTTATGGGTCACCGTCTCGACCGTGAGGTAGAGCGCATCTTCAAGGACTGCGAAGCCGAGGGACTCGAAGGTATGGACATTACCAACACCATCGAAGAGCGTGTAGATATGGCAAACGTGTTGCGCACCTCAACCCCAATGCTCGACGGTGGCTATGTGTTCTGTGGTGTCACAGGCAGCGGCGAGATGTTTGCTATGCGCGACCCTTGGGGCGTGCGCACCGCCTACTGGTATGCCGACGACGAAATTTTCCTTGTCGCCAGCGAGCGTGCTGCATTGCAGACAGCAATGAACCTCAAGGCCGAGCAGGTCATCGAGATGAAGCCGGGCGAAGCACTCATTGTCAACAAGCGCGGTGAGGTGCGCAGCGTGCAGATAATACCCCAAAAGGCATTGCTGCCTTGTTCGTTCGAGCGCATATACTTCAGTCGCGGCAACGACGGCGACATCTACAAGGAACGCAAGAGCCTTGGTGCCAACCTCAAGGAGAAAATCCTCAAGGCTATCAACTACGACCTCGACAACACAGTCTTCTCATTTATCCCCAACACCGCCGAAATGGCATTCTACGGAATGGTGGAGGGAATGGAAGAATATCTCAACGAGTGGAAGATAAAGGAACTTGCATCCGGCAAGGATCTCACCCCTGAGCAGATACAGACAATTGTCACAAAGAAGGTGCGCCAGGAGAAGGTCGCAAACAAAGACATAAAGATGCGTACCTTCATCTCCACAACCGACAAGCGCAACGACCTTGCGTCATATGTGTATGATATTACCTACGGAACAATAAAACCAAAGGTCGACAACCTTGTTGTCATTGATGACAGTATAGTACGCGGAACAACATTGAAGCAGAACATTCTCAATATTCTCGACCGTCTTGAGCCGAAGAAAATCATAGTGGTATCGTCGAGTCCGCAGATACGTTACCCCGACTACTATGGTATCGATATGGAAAAGTTCGACCACTTCGTTGCTTTCAAGGCAGCTCTTGAGTTGCTCTATGAGAATGGCAAGCGCTCGATTATCGACGAGACATACAGGGCATGTCTCGAGGAACTGAAGAAACCGGATGCCGAGCAGGTCAACTGCACCCGTGCGATATACCATCACTTTACTGCCGATGAAATCTCGAAGAAGATTGCCGACCTGTTGAAACCCGTAGACCTGAATGCCGATCTTGAACTCGTATTCCAGAGCCTCGAAGGCTTGCACAACGCCTGTCCCAACCATTTGGGCGACTGGTATTTCAGCGGTATTTACCCAACCCCCGGCGGAAACCGCCTTGTTAATGAAGCATTCGTATACCACTACGAGAAATACCTGTACAAATAATAAAGAGGTAAATAGAATAACAGACAAATACATAAGACCATGAAAGAAAAACTGAAGAAGGTGTTATTGCTTGGTTCCGGCGCACTCCGCATCGGTCAGGCCGGTGAGTTCGACTATTCCGGTTCACAAGCATTGAAAGCACTGCGCGAGGAGGGCATACAGTCGGTGCTCATCAACCCCAACGTAGCGACAATCCAGACATCCGAGGGTATCGCCGACAAGGTCTATTTTCTCCCGGTCGACACACGCAATGTCGAAGAGATAATAAAGAAGGAGCGTCCCGACGGTATTCTGCTTGCATTCGGTGGCCAGACTGCTCTTAACTGCGGTACCGAACTCTATCAGAAAGGCATTCTCGACAAATATGGCGTGAAGGTACTCGGCACATCGGTCGAGGCTATTATGTACACCGAGGATCGCGACCTTTTCGTGAAGAAACTTGATGAGATTCCGATGAAGACCCCGGTGAGCCAGGCAGTTGAGAGTATGGAAGATGCCCTCGCGGCAGCACACCGCATAGGCTTTCCCGTTATGGTACGTTCGGCCTACGCACTCGGAGGTCTTGGCAGCGGCATCTGCAAGGACGAGAAGAGCTTCAAGGAACTTGCCGAGAGCGCATTCACCTTCTCTAACCAGATACTTGTAGAGGAATCACTGAAGGGATGGAAGGAGATAGAGTTCGAGGTAATCCGTGACGCCAACGACCACTGTTTCACAGTGGCAAGTATGGAGAATTTCGACCCCCTCGGCATCCACACCGGCGAGTCGATTGTCGTTGCCCCCACCTGCTCACTCACACCCGAGCAGGTCAAGTTTATGCAGGAGATATCGGTCAAGGCAATCCGTCACCTCGGCATCGTAGGTGAGTGTAACATACAGTATGCCTTCAACGCCGAGACAAACGACTACCGCGTCATCGAGGTCAACGCCCGCCTTAGCCGTTCATCGGCACTCGCATCAAAGGCAACAGGCTATCCCCTCGCATTCGTGGCTGCAAAGATAGCATTGGGCTACACGCTCGACGAGATAGGCGAGATGGGCACACCCAACAGCGCCTACAAGGCTCCTGACCTCGACTACCTCATCTGCAAGATACCGCGTTGGGACTTAACCAAGTTCTCAGGTGTGAGTCGCCAGATTGGTTCAAGCATGAAGTCTGTAGGTGAAATCATGTCTATCGGTAAAACCTTTGAGGAAATTATGCAGAAAGGTTTACGTATGATTGGACAAGGCATGCATGGTTTTGTGGGGAACAATGATGTAGAATTTGAGAACCTGGATGATGCATTAGCTAATCCTACTGATTTACGTATCTTCGCTATCGCCAAAGCATTCGAACAAGGATATACCGTAGATCGTATTCATGAACTTTCA
>CALBKR010000300.1 GCA_937896105.1 uncultured Bacteroidales bacterium | reverse complement strand
CCGTGTTGAGGAGATTACAGTTCCCGGTATTTACATCGTAGGTGGCAAAAAGGTATTCGTGAGATGAGCAGCTCGAGATATTGGTGACCAATATCTCGTTGAGTGGATGAACAGGCCTGTTCATCCACTCAATTTACATTATATTATAATATTTATCTCTTTCACCCCAGTGCGCTGTCGAGCAACATCATAAGCATAAAGCCTGAAGCAAAGCCTATTGTTCCGATATTACTGTGTTTCCCCTGTTGCGAGGATGGTATAAGTTCCTCTACCACGACATATAGCATAGCGCCTGCAGCAAAGGCCAGTAGCAGTGGCATTGCGCTGCCGCTATCCTGCAGGAACAGCATTGTGACAACGGCGGCAATGGGCTCGACAAGCCCCGATGCCGCACCCCACACGAATGCCTTGCCTCGGCTCTTGCCCTCACTGTGGAGCGGGAAGGAGATGATGGCACCCTCGGGGATATTTTGTATTGCCATACCTATCGACAGGGCTAAAGCACCGGCTGTTGTCAGCCCGGTGTCACCGCTGATGACACCGCCGAGAACAACACCCACAGCCATACCCTCGGGGATGTTGTGCAGTGCCACTGCGAGAATCATCTTTATCGAGCGTGGAAGGCGCGAACGCGGGCCTTCGGGTTTCTGCTCGTCAATGTGCTGGTGGGGAATTACTGTATCGAGCAGCAGCAGGAAACAGATGCCAATTGCAAAGCCTGCAAGCACAGGCCAGGTGTTGTCCAGCCCTTCGCCCACCTGCTCGAGGGCAGGTTGCAATAGTGACCAGAAACTGGCGGCAACCATTATCCCTGATGCAAAACCGAGCATCGCCTTGTTGATATTCTCGCTGATACCGCCACGCAGCAGGAATACTATTGCTGCACCAAGCGCTGTTCCCAAAAAGGGTATGGTAAGTCCTATTATTATTTCCATAACAGTTGATTTTGTCTGCAAATGTAATTAAAAATAGTTACACACGATGTGGCTTTGCAGGATAATAGTATTATAACAAAAACAAATCTTCCTGAATATATCTTAATGTCATATTTTATAGTTATCTTTGCGCTAAGCGCAAATATATTTTGTAACAAAACTGATAACACTATATGATCTATTTCTTTACGACCCAGGGTGGTTCGGTTATAGCTACCCAAGCAAATAATATGTTGACAGCTGCCGATGTTGAGAAACTGTGCTGGCTGTATAGTGAGGCAAAGCCTGTCGAGGGCGAGTCGATGGAGGGCTTCTTCGTGGGGCCGCGCCGCGAGATGATTACCCCTTGGAGCACCAATGCCGTCGAGATAACCCAGAATATGGGTCTTGAGGGTATCGTGCGCATCGAGGAGTATTTCCCCGTTGAGAGCGAGGATGCCGAGTATGACCCGATGCTGCAGCGTATGTACCGTGGCCTCGACCAGGCAATCTTCACTGTGGATATCGAGCCGAAGCCAATCGAGTTCATCGAAGACCTCGACAGCTACAACGAGCAGGAGGGTCTTGCCCTGTCAAAGGAGGAGATAGACTATCTGCACCGCGTTGAGGATGAGCTCGGACGCAAGCTCACCGACAGCGAGGTGTTCGGCTTTGCGCAGATAAACTCGGAGCACTGCCGTCACAAGATTTTCGGCGGTACATTCATCATCGACGGCGAGGAGATGCCTTCTTCGCTCTTTGCGATGATAAAACGCACCACAAACGAGAACCGCAACAGCATAATATCGGCCTATAAGGATAATGTGGCATTTGCACAGGGTCCTGTTGTCGAGCAGTTCGCTCCGGCCGACCACTCGATTCCCGACTATTTCGTGATAAAGGATATCGAGACAGTTATCTCGCTCAAGGCCGAGACTCACAACTTCCCCACAACGGTAGAGCCTTTCAACGGTGCCTCTACCGGTACCGGTGGCGAAATCCGCGACCGTATGGGTGGCGGTAAGGGCTCATGGCCTATTGCCGGTACAGCCGTGTATATGACCTCTTATCCGCGTACGTACGACGACCGTAAATGGGAGGAGGTGCTCCCTGTGCGCAAGTGGCTCTACCAGACTCCGGAGCAGATATTGACAAAGGCATCGAACGGTGCTTCCGATTTCGGCAACAAGTTCGGCCAGCCGCTCATCTGCGGTTCTGTGCTCACGTTCGAGCACAAGGAGAACGACGAGGTGTACGGATACGACAAGGTGATTATGCTTGCAGGCGGTGTCGGTTACGGTACACGCCGCGACTGCCTCAAGGGCGCGCCCGAAAAGGGCAACAAGGTCATTGTGATGGGTGGCGACAACTATCGCATCGGTCTTGGCGGCGGCTCGGTTTCATCGGTCGATACAGGCCGTTACTCATCGGGTATTGAACTTAATGCTGTGCAGCGTGCCAACGCCGAGATGCAGAAACGTGCTTACAACGTGGTGCGTGCCCTGTGCGAGGATGATACCAACCCCGTGGTTTCTATCCACGACCACGGTTCGGCCGGTCACGTAAACTGCTTGTCCGAGCTTGTCGAGGAGTGCGGTGGCCTTATAAAGATGGCCGACCTGCCGGTAGGTGACAGCACTTTGTCGGCAAAGGAGATTATAGCAAACGAGTCGCAGGAGCGTATGGGCTTGCTCATCAAGGAGGATGCCATAGAGTATGTTCGCAAGGTTGCCGAGCGTGAGCGTGCCCCGATGTATGTTGTGGGCGAGACAACCGGCGATGCCCGTTTCGCATTCGAGCAGGCCGACGGCGTGCGTCCTTTCGACCTCTCCGTGAGCCAGATGTTCGGCTCTTCACCAAAGACATATATGGTCGACAAGACTGTCGAGCGCCACTATAAGGATGCCGAGTATGACGAGGCAAAGATTGAGGAGTATCTCACCGATGTGCTGCGTCTTGAGGCTGTTGCCTGCAAGGACTGGCTTACAAACAAGGTAGACCGTTCGGTGACAGGCAAGATTGCACGCCAGCAGTGCCAGGGCGAAATCCAGTTGCCGCTCAGCGACTGTGGTGTGGTGACACTCGACTATCGTGGCAAGAAGGGTATCGCAACCTCTATCGGCCACGCTCCGCAGGCAGGTCTTGCCGACCCGGCAAAGGGTTCGGTGCTTGCAGTTTCCGAGGCCTTGACAAATATCGCTCTCGCTCCGCTTGCCAACGGCATAAAGAGTATCTCGCTCAGTGCCAACTGGATGTGGCCTTGCCGCTCACAGGAGGGCGAGGATGCGCGTCTGTACCGCGGCGTCGAGGCTTTGAGCGATTTCTGCTGCGCACTCAACATCAATGTGCCCACAGGCAAGGATTCGCTCTCGATGACACAGAAATATCCCGACGGAACAAAGGTTATAAGCCCGGGTACGGTGATTGTTTCTGCTGGCGGTGAGGTTTCCGATGTGCGCAAGGTGGTTTCTCCTGTAATGGTTAACGAGCCGAAGAGTGCGTTCTACCACATCGATTTCAGCTTCGACCGCTTGCGTCTTGGCGGTTCGGCGTTCGCGCAGACACTCAACTGCATCGGTGACGATGTTCCCACAGTGGAGAACCCCGAGTATTTTGCCGAGGCTTTCAATGCCGTTCAAAAGCTTGTGAACGAGGGTATAATTATGGCCGGTCACGATATATCGGCCGGTGGTCTCATAACTACGTTGCTCGAGATGTGTTTCGCAAACACCAAGGGCGGTATGGAGATAAACCTCAACGATATTGCCGAGACGGATATCGTCAAACTGCTGTTTGCCGAGAATCCTGCATTGGTAATTCAGGTTGCCGACAAGGACAAGTGCCGTATGCAGTCAATTCTTGACGATGCAGGCATCTGTTTCGTGAAGATTGGTACACCTTGCGAGAAGCGCCACATTGCCGTTGCCAAGGATAGGCGTACACGCCTGTTCGACATTGAGCACTACCGCGATGTGTGGTTCGACAGCTCATATCTGATGGATCTCAAGCAGAGGTTCAACTTCTGTGCAAGCGAGCGCTTGAAAAACTACAAGCTGCAGCCTCTCCGCTTCCGTCTGCCGGCGCGTTTCGACGGCAAGCTGGCGGGTTATGGTATGTCGGCCGACCGTCGTGAGAAATCGGGCGTGCGTGCAGCCATCATCCGCGAGAAGGGTACGAACGGCGAGCGCGAGATGGCGTATGCAATGTATCTCGCAGGCTTTGATGTGAAGGATGTTACAATGTCCGACCTCATCGGCGGCCGTGAGACTCTCGACGAGGTGAACTTCATCGTCTTCTGCGGCGGTTTCTCGAACTCCGATGTTCTTGGCTCGGCCAAGGGATGGGCAGGCGGTTTCCTCTTCAACCCCAAGGCGAAGGCTGCTCTCGACCGCTTCTATCAGCGCGAGGATACTCTCTCACTCGGTATATGCAACGGCTGTCAGCTGATGATGGAGCTGAACCTCATCAACCCCGAATATGCCGAGCGTGGCCGTATGCTGCATAACGATTCACACAAATTCGAGTCGTCGTTCGTCGGCGTGAACATCCCCCAGAACAACAGCGTTCTGTTCGGCTCGCTCTCGGGCAGCAATCTTGGTGTGTGGGTGGCTCACGGCGAGGGCAAGTTCTCTCTGCCATACAACGCCGAAAAATATAACATCGTTGCACAGTACTCATATGAGGGCTATCCTGCGAACCCCAACGGTTCCGATTACAACGTGGCTGCGATGGCAAGCGCAAACGGCCGTCACGTGGCAATGATGCCTCACCCCGAGCGTGCTATCTTCCCCTGGCAGTGTGCCGCTTATCCTGCAAACCGCTTGGGTGACGATGTTACTCCGTGGATAGAGATTTTCCGCAATGCCTATAATTGGGTCAATGAAAAAATGAAATGATAAAGTAGATTAAGGGCTATTAAGGGGGATTAAGGAGCATTAATGTGCTTTAGTCCTCCTTAATTCTCTTTAGTGGTCTTTAATTTTTAATCTATTAAAATGCCGGCATCACTGTTGAAACTCTTCACGACATTCTTCCGCATCGGGCTGTTTACCTTTGGCGGCGGATATGCTATGATACCGCTCATCGAGAGCGATGTGGTGCAGCGTAACCGTTGGGTGGGCAAGGAGGATTTTGTCGACCTGTTGGCTGTGGCACAGTCGGCTCCCGGTGTCTTCGCGGTGAATATGGCTGTCTTCATAGGCTATAAGCTGCGCGGAGTGCGTGGGGCGTTGGCTGCGGCATTCGGCTGTGTGTTGCCGTCGGTTGTGATAATATTGCTCATCGCGCTCTTCTTCCGCCAGTTCCGCCACATCGAGGCGGTGAACAATGTCTTCAAGGGGTTGCGCCCTGTGGTTGTGGCTCTCATAGCCGTGCCTGTCTTCAATGTGGCAAAGGCGGCGAAGGTGGGGTGGTCGATGGCTTGGATTCCTGTGCTGTCGGCAGTGCTGATAGTGGCACTTGGCGTGTCGCCGGTTTTTGTGATACTTGCTGCCGGGCTTGCCGGCTTTGTGTGGGGTAGAATAGGAGGGAACAAGATATGATATTCATTGAACTATTCTGCTCGTTCCTGATGATTGGCCTCTTCTCATTCGGTGGGGGCTATGGTATGCTGTCGGTGATACAGGGCGAGGTGGTGGCGAACCACGCCTGGCTCACGGCTTCGGAGTTTACCGATATTGTAGCTGTCAGCCAGATGACTCCGGGTCCCATAGGCATCAACTCGGCTACATACGTGGGTTACACGGCCGCACTCAAAGCAACAGGTTCCGAGGCATTGGCTGTGCTCGGTTCTATGGTATCTTCGTTGGCAGTTATGCTGCCGTCGGTGGTGCTGATGCTGTTGGTGAGCCGTTTCTTTATGAAATATTGCAAGCACCCCAATGTGGAGGCTATCTTTAAGGTTCTGCGTCCTGCTGTGGTGGGGCTTATAGCTTCTGCGGCGCTGTTGCTGATGACCGAGGAGAATTTCGGTTCTCCATCGGAGACGCCTCTGCAGTTCTGGGTGAGCGTGGGGCTGTTCATTGCAGCCTTTGTGGCGATGAAATTCTTCAAGGTAAGCCCGATACTCATTCTGCTCCTTGCCGGTATCTTCGGCGGAGTGTTCTATGGGTTGGTGTAGGGTAAAGGTGCTAATCAGAGTTTCTCTCTCAAGAACTTTCCGGTATATGACGCTTCGCAGGTTGCAACCTCTTCGGGGGTGCCTGCTGCAACGAGGTTGCCGCCCTCTTCGCCGCCTTCGGGGCCAAGGTCTATGAGGTAGTCGGCGCACTTTATCACATCCATATTGTGCTCTATGACTACAAGCGAGTGCCCGTGGGCAAGCAGGCGCTCGAACGATTTGAGCAGCTTCTTTATGTCGTGGAAATGGAGTCCTGTGGTGGGCTCGTCGAAGATGAACATCGTGGGGTTGTCGCTCTGGCGGCTCAGGTAGTAGGCGAGCTTTACGCGCTGGTTCTCGCCTCCCGAGAGGGTCGATGACGATTGCCCCATCTTTATATATGCAAGGCCTACATCCTGCAGCGGTTGCAGGCTTTCGGCAATGCGCTTCTGTCCGTGCTCCTGGAAGAAGTTGATGGCGTCGCCGATGGTCATCTCGAGAATGTCGTATATGCTCTTGCCGGGGAACTTTACCTCCAGAATCTCGTTCTTGAAACGCTTGCCGTGGCAGGCTTCGCACTCGAGCTTGAGGTCGGCCATAAACTGCATCGACACGGTGATTGTGCCTTCGCCCTTGCACTCCTCGCAGCGTCCGCCGTCGGCGTTGAACGAGAAATGGCCTGCTCCGTAGCCCATCTGCTTGGCAAGGGGCTGCTGGGCAAAGAGGTGGCGTATGTCGTCATATACCTTTAAATAGGTGACGGGGTTCGAGCGTGTCGACTTGCCGATGGGGTTCTGGTCGATGAACTCCACGCCCTTTAGCTGTCTCAATGCCCCTTCTACAGCCTCGCACTGCCCGGGGGCTTCGCAGCTGTTTCCGAAGTGGCGCATCAGAGAGCGGTAGAGTATGTTGCGCACAAGGGTCGATTTTCCCGAGCCGCTGACACCGCTCACAACGGTAAATGTGTTGAGAGGTATATTCACATCTATTCCCTTCATGTTGTTTTCCCGTGCACCCTTGATGGTTATCAGGTTGTTCGATGTGCGGCGGTGGCGCGGGGTTTCGATTGTCTCCTCGCCAAGAAGGTATTTGAGTGTGTAGCTGTTGCTGCCGGGGGCGATGTCCGTGAGGTTGCCTCGGTAGACGATGTTTCCGCCATAGGAGCCGGCCTTGGGACCTACATCTATGATATAATCGGCAGCGCGTATTATCTCCTCGTCGTGTTCAACGACTACGACGGTGTTTCCTATGTCGCGCAGGCGGTAGAGCACGCTGATGAGCCTGTCGGTATCGCGGCTGTGGAGTCCGATGCTTGGCTCGTCGAGTATGTACAGCGAGCCTACAAGTGCGCTTCCGAGCGAGGTCACGAGGTTTATGCGCTGGCTCTCACCGCCTGACAGCGTGTTGCTTAGGCGGTTGAGGGTGAGGTAGCCGAGCCCTACATCGAGCAGGCAGTCGATGCGGTTGCGTATCTCGGTGAGTATGCGCTTGGCAACGGCTGTGTCGTGCTCGTCGAGAATCAGGTTGTCGAAATGCTCCTTCAGTCGTGTGATAGGCATCTCAATCAGCTCAATGATGCTCACGCCGCCAACCTTCACATAGCTTGCCTCCTTCTTCAGGCGTGTGCCGTGGCAGGTTGGGCAGATAGGCTTTCCGCGGTAACGTGCAAGCATCACACGGTATTGTATCTTGTACTGGTTGGCCTTGACCATGTTG